>CAMLLK010000174.1 GCA_946480885.1 uncultured Thermoproteales archaeon | reverse complement strand
CCCCCCCCCCCCCCCCCACACTCTGTCCCTACACGACGCTCTTCCGATCTTCCAAATCCACGTCTAACACATCGGGGGTCTAAAAATACATTGTCTCAATGTTTTAAAATGTGACAAGCCTAAGGGTCAATGTCTGAATATAAAGTGAAGGACATATCTCTAGCGGGTAGGGGAAGAGATCAATTGTACTGGGCTGAGAGAAATATGCCAGTCTTGATGGAGATTAGAAAGAGGTTTCTACGTGACAAACCGCTTCAAGGACATACAATAGCGGCTTGTCTCCACGTGACTAAGGAAACAGGCGTCTTAGTGAGGACGTTGATGGCCGGCGGCGCCCGCGTAGTGTTGATACCCTCTAACCCCCTTTCCACGCAAGACGAAGTCGCCGCGGCCTTGGCAGAAGAGGGCGTCTATGTATATGCATGGCGTGGGATGTCTGAGAGAGACTACTACAACGCCATTGGGTTCGCCCTCTCTTTCTACCCAACTATTACTCTTGACGACGGCGCAGATCTCACAGCTACAATACACAAATTAAAACACGGTGTGTCTGACTACACTATTGACTTCGTCTTAGAGGTGGCGAAGTCGATAGACGTGGACAGACTCGTGTCTAACCTACGCGGGGGGACAGAGGAGACTACTACAGGTGTGTTGAGGCTAAGAGCATTAGACAAGGCGGGTAAGTTACTCTATCCCATAGTTGCAGTAAACGAGTCCTACACTAAATACCTCTTCGACAATCGCTACGGAACTGGGCAGTCCACTTGGGACGGCGTCATGAGGGCAACAAATCTATTAGTTGCGGGTAGAAACGTAGTGGTGGTGGGCTACGGCTGGGTGGGGAGGGGCATAGCTATTAGAGCCAGAGGGCTAGGGGCCCGTAGAGTCATCGTCGTAGAGGTAGACCCTGTGAGGGCACTAGAGGCTTTATTCGACGGGTTTGAAGTGATGCCTATGGACAAGGCGGCGGAGGTGGGCGATATCTTTATCACAGCAACGGGAAACATAAGAGCGATTAACCTCGGCCACATATTTAAAATGCGCGACGGAGCAGTCTTGGCAAACGCAGGTCACTTCAATGTGGAGATAGACGTGGCGGGGTTAGAGAGAGTGGCAGTGGCTAAAAAGACTATACGTCCATACCTAGAGGAGTACACTCTGCCAAATGGGAAGAGGGTGTATCTCATAGGCGAGGGGCGTCTCGTCAATCTCGTAGCGGCCGAGGGTCACCCCTCCGAAGTCATGGACTTGTCGTTTGCCAACCAAGCCTTGGCGTCTGAGTATTTAGTAAAAAATAGACTACCTGTGGGGGTCTATAAACTACCAGATGAGTTAGATAGAGAAGTTGCCAAGTTGAAACTCCTCACAATGGGAGTTGAGATAGAGCAATTGACAGAAGAGCAGAGGCAGTATATAAGCTCTTGGGAGTTGGGCACATAAATTTTTATCTTCTTTATATTATCGTGATGTAAACTCTGGGGTCTGAAGACGTGAAGAGACTGACCTGCCCTGACATCTCTTCACAAACTCACTATATAGCCTAACTAAACGCCTAACTTATCTAACTTTCTTCACAAGCGTCGCCATATCGCTTGGGGAGACGCCGGCTGCTTTAAGCTCTCTATAGAGAGACGTCCGTGTCGTCTCCTCTCGAGGGTACATTTCCAAAAACGTCTCTACTCTCCTACACTCAACAACTTCGACGTCCTCTTCCACGTCTTCAACTCCAAGTATCCTACCCACAGCTGTGCCTCCCCCACGGAGTATAGACTTCACTTTCTCTACGTCGATGCCTCCTAGATATGGACCAAGTCGCTCTATTAAGTAGTCAATTTCCATAATTTTTCTACAAGACTCTTCCCTACATATTCAACGTCTGGCACTACTTCAAACTCTATGTCTTCAATCTCTATACTGTCTTCGTATATATCTCTCTCTTCTATCTCCTCTACGTCTTCTACAGATGCCCACCTCTTCGAGTTTTCGACTTGTGACATATCTACAGCCAACAACGCCGCGACGTGTCTAAAACTTTCTTCGTCTAGACTATGTCGTAGTTTATACAATATTTCTACTCTCTTTCTAGGCGGTATTTTTTTCAGTTTTAACAACGCCTCTTCGAGCTGTACCAAGGCCACGTATACATCTCTGTAGATAGATATAAGTCCAGTAGTTATAATCTATACACGAGAGAGTATGTAGAAACTAAACAATTATCGAAGCTAAGTTTGCAATTGTAGGCCAGCGAAGCGTCGCCTCCATAGCCACTGGGCCGTGGATCTCCGACCCCTTGGGGTCTCCCTCCGGCGTGACTATTACTATTGCGTTGTCTTCAAAAGCTACCCACGTCCCGTCTGGCCTCCTGTAGGGCCTCCTCTGGCGCACTACTATGCCTCTAAAGATTTGTTTTCTCAACTCTGGCTTCCCTTCACGTACTACTACCACTACCATATCCCCGACGCCGGCCCCCGGGATTCTTCTATGTACAGTTTTAGACTGGTGACCAACGACGCCGATTACTCTCACTACTTTTGCACCGGAGTTGTCTGCCACTGGGACTAGACTATTCATAAATATTCCAGGCGTTATGTGGAATCTATAAGGCACTCCAACTGTTCTCTTTCCGCCGCGCTTTGCCATGTCTGAGATATTTCTAACAGTATATATACTTTACCAAGTCTGTCAGACCGTCCGTCGACGTTCACCTATCCCCCACCAACGCATTCATCACGTACGTAGATGGCGAGTAGTTATTATCCTTTTTTCCAACTTAACAATATGCCGACGTTACTCGTCAGCTTTATCTGAATTCTATTCTTGTCTAATAGCTCTGGTAGTCGTATACTTGGCAAATTCCCCCCGTAGTAGAAGTATAAATACCCCAAGTCCTCGGGGTTGACTCCCAAAGCCTTAGATGTCACATAGTCCACTTCTGCACAGTTGTCACCCACTGTTAAAAAGCCCCAATATCTCTGAAACCCCTTTATAGGCCCGTCTCCCTCTATAACAAACTTCCCATCTGAGATACAGAATGTGTTTTTCTCAATTCTATATATATCTGCTATGTATTTATATAGAGCTCTAAAACCTTCATATAAGTTTTGAGAGTCTTTCGGCTCTAATATTTGTAACGCTGCGGTGGGCATTGTCAAATAGAGAAT
>CAMLLK010000173.1 GCA_946480885.1 uncultured Thermoproteales archaeon | reverse complement strand
CGATCTGCCTCCGCCGCCCTCTCCACGAGCCACGTGGCGCCTCTAACCCACTCCCTAGCCAACTCGTCCATAGGTGTGAAATATTTCTAACTTATAATTATGCACGGCGTCGACGGTGAGCCCGCCGGCCGCCGGCGTCGGTGTGCATTTAAATATCTAAAATCTCTCTTCTACGATGTTAAAAATTAGCCACGTCACAGTAGAGAGGGGCGGGGCCCCCGTCCTCGAAGACGTGACGTTTGAAGCAGGTAGAGAGTTTATACTAGTGGTGGGGCCCAACGGGGCGGGGAAGACTACTCTCTTCCTCGCCATACTGGGCCTACTGCCCCACAGAGGGGAGATATGTATCGACGGGGTCTGCGGCCCAGAGAGGAGTAGGAAAGTGGGCTACGTCCCCCAGTATCTAAAGGCTGAGGTCAACGCCACCGTCTGGGAGTATGTATACCTCCCCACTAAGTTTAGAAAGTTAAAAAACGGGGCGGAGGCCGCCGAGGCGGCTTTGAAATTTGTAGATATGTACCACAAGAGAGACCAGCCCCTTACGTCGCTGTCCGGCGGCGAGTTTCAAAGAGCGGCCGTCGCCAGGGCGTTGGCGGTGGGGGGAGACGTGTTGTTACTCGACGAGCCTTTGGCAAACGTAGACCCCCAGGGCAGAGTGGAGTTGTTGACTTTGTTGAAAGAGTTGAAGCGGGACAGGGCTGTGTTAATGACTTCACACGACTTAACACTCCCCTCGGACTTAGCCGACAGAGTCTTAATTTTAAAAAAGAGATTAATCGCCTACGGCCCCCCCGACTATGTTTTAAGAGAGGACGTGTTGTCTAAAGTATATAGATACGTCAGAGTGGCTAAGACGGCGGCGGGGTATGTCTGCGTCACTGAGGACCTCGGCCACCATTATTAACACCGCGGCTTGGGGCTTCGCCCTATCTGCGTTAATCCACGCGTATGTATACACCCCCCTGTTGTTCTGGCCACTTGTGTCGTTGATGTCCTCCGCGGCTGTGTTGGGCAGCCACAGCCCCCTGGCCCTTAGCAAAAGGATGGCTTTTCTAGCTCATGCACAGGCGCATGCAATACTAACGGCGGCGCTGGCTGCGGCCTTAGTCACCGCCGCCGTGGGGCTTTACCACACCCCCGCGTTTTACATAGTGGTTTTGGCGTTTTTAATTTTTTTAAACATGTCCGTGGCGTTAGTTGAGAGGTTTGGTTTTAAAAAAGACGTAGCTACGGGAGTGGTGATGTCTCTACAACTATCTACGTCTATTGCGTTGATATATGTATTGAGGACTAACTACCCAGTTGAGATAGACCCCGTGTCTCTCATCACGGGGGAGTACGTATTAGTGACTAGGGGAGATTTTTTAACACAACTGCCCATGCTCGCCGCCGCTTTGATATTTCCAATTGTCTACGGTGGGAGGTATCTATACAGTGGGGTAGATGAACACTTCGCCCAGTCTATTGGGTTGAGAATTAGGCTTTTAGACTACGGCTTTTTGACCTCTATGTCTCTAGCTGTGGCGGCCTCTGTCTACACCCTGGGCTCGTTGATACCAGCCGTGTTGTTAGTGCTCCCCGGCGCCGCCGCCGCTAGACTTAGCCACAAGTTGGGGGACCAGATACCACTCTCTATCTCTATCGCCGTCGCCTCCTCCGCCGCGGCGCATTACATCTCTTGGCTATTTCCACAGATATGGCCAGTGGCGGCGTTGGGCCTGGCCTTATTTATAGCGCTGGCGGCGGCGCGTAGGTGAAATGCTATGGTTTCTACTCACCACGGGGGCTTGTAATTTAAAATGTCGCTACTGCGGCGGCTCTTTCGACCAGAGGCACTCCCCCTGGAGGGCTGAGGTGAGCGCCGGCGAGGTGGCTCAGTTTATAACTAAGAGAGACCCCTCCCCCGTGGTGTTTTTCTACGGAGGGGAGCCGCTCCTCAATGTGAAATACATACTCGAGGCCATGGAGGCGATGCCACATGTAAAATTTGGCATACAGACCAACGGCCTCTTGGCTAAGAGACTGCCGCCGGAGGCTTGGCGGAGGTTCTCCACAGTGCTTTTGTCAATAGACGGGGTGGAGGAGGTGACTGACCTACACAGAGGGCGGGGGGTGTATAGAAAAGTAGTCGAGGTTTTAAAATGGCTAAGGGGGGAGGTGGGGTGTCGATGTAAAATAGTGGCTAGGATGACTGTGTCTCAACACACAGACATATATAGAGACGTGGTTCATCTACTCGGCCTGGGCTTCGACGCAGTGCATTGGCAGTTGAATGTAATATGGACAGACATGTGGACCCCCCGCCAATTCCTCCAGTGGGCTGAGGAGAGCTACCTCCCAGGCGTTGTGAAATTAAGAGACTTATTCCTAAGCCACGCCGAGAGGGGCGAGGTGTTGGAGATAGTGCCTATCTTAGGGATATATAGAGCGTTGTTGATAAAGCCCTACGACTGGGTGCCGTGCGGCGCTGGGAAATACGCCTACGCTATAAATACAGACGGGAGAGTGCTACACTGCCCCATCGCCGTCTATGAAAAATGGGCAGAGGCCGGCCACGTAAAGGTGGGCATCTATAAAAAAATTAAACTCGGCGAGAAATGCGCCAGGTGTGAATATGTACACATATGCGGGGGGAGGTGTCTCTACACCCATTATGAAAAACACTGGGGCGAAGAGGGTTTCGACGCCGTGTGTGAAGTGACTAAAAAAACTATTGATATACTTAAAGAGGGGGCCCCCCGCCTCCAGACGCTTATAGAGAGAGGCGTCATACCGCCGAGCCGCCTAGACTACGACCCCCTCCTACACTCCACAGAGGTTGTGCCCTAGGGTAAATGGACATACGACCTGGGGGGCAATATTTTTATGTAGATAACACAATTAGTTTATGTATTACATATTTCTTATATTATTTCTATTACACATACCGCTGGCGTGGGACTGGCTGTGGCTATTCTACCCAGTGTTTTTAATATTTGACTCATACGCGCCGGGCGTTTTTGTGGCGTTTGGCGTAGATCTGTGGACCGCCGTCGGCGCCACTTTGACTAGCCTCGTGGGCGGATTTGGATTGACGTATTGGCTATTGTCAAAATCTAAAAAATTTTTAAAATTTGTAGAGATGGGAGCTTCTATACGGGGGGCCAGGTTTGGGGGGTAGGTGGCAGTGGCGGCGTCGGCTGGCTTCGTGAA
>CAMLLK010000172.1 GCA_946480885.1 uncultured Thermoproteales archaeon | reverse complement strand
CCCACACTCTTTCCCTACACGACGCTCTTCCGATCTAAAGAGGCGTAGCCGTGCTCAGTTGCGTTAATAGCTCTGTCGAGGCCTTTAGATATGTTTAAATCTCTGTAAATATTAGATATAGATCTATTTACATATTCATTAAGTTTCTCTAAAGCCTCTTTTCTAATTCTCTTTATCTCCCAAAACACTTGGCGGGGGTCTGTCACGTTTAGTTTTTTCAACTCGCCTATGCCAATCATGGGAAGTGGGGCGACGCCAGCTCTCCCTATTATAAACGTGGCGTTTGGAAGTGTTAAATTATATAAATCACATTGTGGCAGTGTGTAATTTGCCCCAGTGACGTTTATGTATAATTCTATAGCTTTACATTTTAGCCATAGGTGGAATTTTGAATAGTCTGTGGCGTTGGCTGCGTATATATTCATTGTAATTAATAACACCGCCGCTATCCATATCCACTTTGTCATAGTTAAAAAATACAAGTAGAGATATATAGAGCATCTGCGGAAAATTCACGCGGAACAGAAAAACACAAAGGCGGAACTATATGAAACAACTTTTCAAATCTAGAGAATATGTAAAAATACATAAACAGACGCCGTAGCTACACGTTGTAAAAGTTTAAAAATACGTAGCATAGTATTCACGGGGCCGTAGCTCAGCCAGGCAGTCGGCTGCGCCGGCCTAAAGCGGCGGGCTCCAGACCCGTAGGGCGGGGGTTCAAATCCCTCCGGCCCCATAAAACCTTCGTCTTAAGCCTCTCCGCCCCGATGTATTGTCTCACAAGCGATGTTTTATCTGGCGTAGCAACGGTGGCAAAAGTGGCGGAGTACACACCTACATAAGTAAACCTCTGGTTTACAACTGTGAGTGTATACATTAAATAATAAAGAAGACTGTGAGGTGTGAACTAGTATATATACGCTGCAGACCTCTCTCCTAAAGTTGTAGCAAAACTGTGGAGAACTGTCGAAAAACCTCGTAGTAAAAAATCTCGACCAAAGGTTTTTGTTTTACGTCAGTATAAACCTGGCGTCTATTACATAGGCGCCTTTGCCTTCTTCTAATGCTAACAGGGGGTTTAGGTCTGCTTGTTTAATTTCTGGATTTTCAACTATTAAATTTGAAAACTTTACGATTATGTCTACAATAGCTGGTATATCTCGTGGTACAAGCCCCCGATAACCTGTGAGGATACGATATGCCTTTACCTCTTTTACCATATCCCAAGCCTCTTGGTCTGAGACAGGTGCTAGTCTAATCGAGACGTCTCTATAAATCTCTGTATAAATGCCGCCGAGACCGAAGAGTATGACCTGTCCAAAAATGTCGTCCGTAACAGCGCCTACGATTAACTCAACGCCTTTGGGCATCATCTTCTGTACTAAGACCCCCTCGAGCTCTGCGTATGGGATTTTTTTAACTATATCTCTCAGCTTGAGGTAGGCCTCTCTAACGCCTTGTGGAGTCTCTATGCCGAGTATGACGCCCCCCACATCTGTCTTGTGTACAATATTAGGCGAGACTATTTTCGCCACTACGGGATAGCCTATCTCCTCGGCAGCTCTTACAGCCTCTTCTTCGTTGTGTACTAATGCAAAATCCGGAATCGGTATTCCATATGCTTTAAGTAGCCGAAGAGCTTCGTCTTCTCTCAACTTACTCCTCCCCTCTGCCAAGGCCTTAGCTACTATGGAGTGTGTCATAGGCCTTTCTTAACTTGACTATATCTATACAAGGCCCACAACGCCTTAGCTGCTCGATCAGGCGTCGGATACACCGGGATGTCGTTATCTTCAAGTAGTTCTTCAAATTTTATAACTAAGTCACTCCCCCCAAAGTTAACCACCGCCAAGGGCTTTCCATATCTCTTCGCGTCTATAATGTGTTCAGCTAGATTTTTAGTTAAACCCGGCACTTGGAGGAGAGTCACTACGAGAGCCATGTCGAAAAATGGAGTGGGCAATAAAGCGTCTATGACAATTTTGTAATGTTCGTCTGTGGCGCTGCCAGTGACGTCAATTGGGTTAGACACAGCTGCGAATGGCAGTAGCTCTTTTCGAAGCTCTCTCCCTATACTCTCAGGTATTTCAGGCACCTCAAGCCCCAGCGCCTCTAAGACGTCCACTGCCTGTATGCCCATCCCCCCGCTGTCTGTCACTATCAAAACTCTATTACCTCTAGGAATTGGTTGAGTAGCCAACGCCTTAGCCATATCGAACATCTCTCTCACCGACGACGCCTCTATTATACCGGCTTGTTTAAATAGACCTCTATACATTTCATAAGTGCCGGACATAGCCGCCGTGTGGCTTTTCACAGCACGCTGCGCCGCTTTCCCTCTGCCAGCTTTATACGCCACGATAGGCTTCGCCGGGGCTATCCTCTTAGCGGTTTTTAAAAAACGTCTCGCCTCTCCGGGGTACTTAAAGCCCTCTAAATAAACAGTAATAACTTTTATTCTATCGTCTTTTGCAAAAGCCTCTAAGATCTCCACTTCGTCTACGTCTACTTTATTGCCGTAGTTTACTAAATATCCAAGGCCTAGTTTTCTCCTAGCTGCCCAGTCCATTATAGCTACAGCAACGGCGCCGCTCTGGCTGATTAACGCAAGAGGGCCGGGCGGCGATCTACCGGCTCTATCGATAGGGAGAAATATCGTGTCGAAATTTGAAAAGGCGTTGTATACCCCAATACAATTGGGGCCGAGCACTCTAATTCCATAGCGTTTTGCTATATCGCCTACTGTGTGTTCAAGTTCTACATTGCCGGCTTCAGCAAAGCCGCTGCTGATTATAATAGCCGCCTTCACCCCCTTGGCGCCTGCCTCTTCTAAAATCCGCGGAACAGTCGGGGCGGGGGTCGCAATTACTACAACATCTACAATTTTTTCAACGTCTGCTATAGATTTATAGAATTTAATCTTACGCCCCCACAGCTCAACTACATCGTATTTCGGATTAACTGGATATACCTCGCCTCTAAATCTAGTGGCTAAATTTTCTAAAATTATGTAGCCGACAGTTCCTGGTTTTGGAGAGGCTCCCACTACGGCCACGCTGTCGGGATCTAGTAATTTAAGTACCACATTAAGTCTATAGTAAGTATATAAAAGTATATAGATTTTAATTAAACGTTGTGTAGATAAAAAACTTGTCGAAGGTGCCATATTGATAAGAGTAAATATACTGTCTGTAGCCG
>CAMLLK010000171.1 GCA_946480885.1 uncultured Thermoproteales archaeon | reverse complement strand
TACTATCAATCGACTTGTCTAAATATCGAATAACCAGTCTAGAGGTGTTTATAGATGGACAAGTATACATCTACTACGGCGGCCTCAGAACCGAGAGGGGGTCTGGTAGAATAAACCTACCCATCGTTGGCACTCCTACAGTGGTAATGGGCTATGCGAAAAATGGCTCTATACACCCAGTCGTAGTTCTAGTAGGGGCCGTCGACCCCAATAAGTTTTTAGAACTGTTAAGACTTGCCTATGGTTTACAGTCAGTCGAGTCGGCGCATATTGACACGTCTCCTTCCTTCATTCTACAATTGTTAATATCATTCGCCGCGGGTGTTGTGAGTGTGTTTTCTCCATGTGTCCTACCTGTGGTGACAATCGCAGCCACTACTTTGTTAGCAAAGAGGAGTCTAGTTCTTGTGTTAATTGGCATGGTGGCGTCTTACGCAGTTTTAGCTACTGTACTGTCTACGGCAGCCGCGGCGGCTAGCGGGGCGTTGGCTGTGTTATACGGACTGGGGGGCACGTTATTGACAGTCATGGGCGCCTTCCTACTCTCCGAGAGATTAAACAGAACGTTTGTCAGTAGTGTGTCGAAACTACAGACGGCTGCTCATAAATTTTCGAAAAGACATAGCGGCGCCCTTGGGGACTTGGCGCTGGGGGCCTCTCTAGGCGCAGTGTGGACGCCGTGTGTAGCTCCAATATTTGGCGCGGTGGCTGTGGCTAATATAGTCATATCTACGCTAAGGGGAGACCTCTTGGCGGTATTCTTAACCACATTGGCATACGCCGCAGGCCTTGCAGTTGTGGTCTACATAGTGATAACAGCCGCGAGGAAGAAGATGCATAAATTCGGCGTGGGGAAGTGGGGGGCGTTAGGGAGGAGGATAGAGTATATAGTGGGCGTATTGTCTATTATGCTTGGTGTTTTATTGATAGGCGAGGCCCTCGGCCTCGGCACGTTTTCAAAAATCTTCGCCGTGTGATGAATTGTCCCTATTGGGTAGAGCCCAGGCTGGCGGGCTCTTGTATGCCAAAGAGAGAAGACGTTGAGAATTGGAGCCGCATTGGGATAAACACAGTGGTGACGCTGGCAGAGGCGTGGGAGTTGGAGTACTACGGCGGATGGGGCCTCTACGAGTTTCAACAGACGCTTTTACAAAAGAATATAAAGTGGATACACTGGCCCACTCCCGACGGCCGCCCCCCCAGGGGGCTAGATGAGTTAGTGGAGTTGATAAAGAGAGAGGTGGCCAGAGGCCCAGTGTTGGTGCACTGTGTCGGCGGCATTGGGAGGACTCCCACAGTTCTAGCGGCGTATTTAATTTCTAAATGTCTAAAGACTGAAGACGCCATTAGGAGAGTAGAGGAGGCGAACCCAGCCACTTCATTAACAGAGGAACAGTACTACGCCCTTTTAGAAATAGAGGCTATTTTTAAAGAAGTCTGTCGGGGCTAACTCTCCTCTTCGTATGTCTTCGCTATTGCTAACAACACATCTTCATCTCTCGCGGCGAGCTGTAGCCCAGTGGGTAGTCCAGAAGCCGGCGCCGGTACAGAGATGGCTGGGTGTCCACTTAAATTAAACAATTCAGTATAGGCTACGAGCTTCGGCCTTATATCTACAGAGTCTGCCTCTTCAATAGGCACAGCCTCTATGGCAGTAGTGGGAGTTACCACTACGTCATATTTTTTAAATAATGTATTAAACAGACGGACTGCCTCTTCTTTCACTTTCTTCGCAGTTATATAGGCCACTGCGGGGAGAGCCGCGCCTGTGCTTAACAACGTGGCGACGTCTCTGCCCATGTGGTCAACTGCCCCTCTTAAAATATCGTAGTAATTCGCCGCAGCCTCTGTCAATAAAATCGCCGCTCTAGCCGCTGCGAATTTACTACTTTCAATAAACACCTCGTCTCTGACGCCGCCTATGGCCTCTAATATATTCACAGCCCTCCAGAAAGTCTTCTCTACGTAGTGGCTGTTCTCAACTATGCCTAACAAAACTGTAAATCTGAACCTCTTGGGGGCCACTAACTCCACGGGCCCCCACCCCGCCGCCGATAGTATTTTGACTAAATCCGCCACTGTCTTTGTAATAAAGCCCACGTGGTCTAGAGACTGGGCGAGGGGGTAGATCCCATCCATTGGGATTTTCCCATAGGGCGGTTTGTAGCCAACTACGCCGCATAGAGCCGCGGGTATTCTTACAGAGCCGCCTGTGTCTGTGCCTATGCCTAAGTCCGCGACGCCTATTGCCACAGCTCCGGCGCTGCCTCCACTTGAGCCGCCTGTTATTCTATTCGGGTCGTGGGGATTTCTCGTAGGGCCGAAGTGGGGGTTTATGTTAGTGACGCCTAGAGCCAACTCGTGCATATTAGTCTTACCGATCACCACAGCCCCCTCGGCCACGAGTCTCCTAACCACAGGGGCAGTTCTATCTGCAATCCTCCGCATATAGGGCGCGCCGTTTGTTATAGGCATGCCCGCCACTTCGATATTGTCCTTGACAGCCACTGTTAATCCACAGAGTTGGCCACACCTCCCGGATTTCTCTAAAACCTCCCACTCAGCCTTCGCCTGTGTGTTAATGTAGAGGAAGTAGTTCAAGTGGGAGTGCCTCTTAGCCTCTTCAACCCTCTTCTCTATCATAGAAGCTGGAGCCCCCTCAAGATTTTCTCCACCTGAGTCTTGACTTGCGCCACGTCTGGGGGGGAAATTTTTAAAGTTTTTAAAAGCTGGTCTACGTAGTCCATATATTTAACTGGCTGGGGTTTATTTACTCTTCTACTCTACATGTAGTGGCGTAGAACAACTTCTCAGTGATCCAATTGGCTTGCGACCCCACGTAGTCTACTTTTTTCCTAAGGTCGTAGTCTCTTGGCTCTAGGGCCAGTAGGTCGAGATATAGCTTCTCTACAGCCTCTTTTAGACGACGCGCCGTGTCTACGTCCCCCCTTAGAAGACTCTCAGTGGCTGCCCTGCCTAACTCTCCAGCTATTTCAGACACGCCCATGAGGTATGTATATACATCTACGCCCAACTCCCCCCTCGTGGGGAGAGATCCATCTTTTAAAAATCTATAGAGCGCGACGGCCTCTACGTACTCTTGTAGGCCGGTTACGGCGCTGCCGTAGAACATCGGCCACTCTTTAATCAACGCCTTAAGCCTCTCTACTACTGCCTCTAGCTCGGCTAGAGATCGGAAGAGCGTCGTGTAGGGAACGAGGGGAGGGCT
>CAMLLK010000170.1 GCA_946480885.1 uncultured Thermoproteales archaeon | reverse complement strand
AGACGGCGAAGTATATGGAAAAATATGCAAAGAGCCGTCTAGATTTTCTAAAAGGCAAAATTATGGCTGTGGCTTTTTTCGAGCCGTCTACTAGGACTAGGCTTAGTTTTGAAACAGCTATGAAGAGGCTAGGCGGCGACGTAATAGGCTTTTGGGGGCCCGAAGGGACTAGTGTAGAAAAGGGCGAGAACCTAGTCGACACTATAAAAATGTTAGACGCCTACGCGGATATAATAGTAATTAGACATAGGTACGAAGGCGCTGCGAAACTGGCGTCGGAGGTGGCAGAGGCGCCAGTAATAAACGGAGGCGACGGGGGGTTTAACCACCCCACGCAGGCTATGTTAGACGTCTACACCATATGGAGAGAGTTCGGCGGAGTGGACGGGTTGAACATAGGCGTCATGGGAGATTTAAGACACGCCAGAGTGGTAAATAGTCTATTAGAGACCCTTGTAAATTTCAACGTCAGAGTTTATTTAATCGCCCCGGAGTTCCTACGGCCCAGAGCCGAGACGTTAGACTATATACAGTCCCGCGGCTTGAGGTATAGCTTCTATACAAATATTGAAGAAGTTATTCACGAACTCGATGTGTTGTATGTAGTGAGGATCCAAAAAGAGAGATTTCTTGACCCTCTTGAGTATGAAAGAGTTAAGGGTAGTTACAAAGTCACCCTAGGTATACTAAAAGGGGTCAAGAATAGACTAGCTATTCTACACCCATTGCCTCGCGTAGATGAAATAGACCCCAGAGTCGACGCAACGCCGTACGCAAAATATTTTAAACAAGCGGCGTTGGCAGTGCCCCTAAGGATGGCGTTGATATACCTAATACTAGTATGACCGACGTCGTTGTAGATGGGCCGCAGAAATTAACTGGGAGAGATGGCAAGACAGAATTTATAATCCGCGAGGCGACGCTACGTGATTTAAACGACGTAATATACATCAACAGAGCCGTCTTGCCGGAGAACTACCCAAATTGGTTCTTTGTCGAACACTTAGAGCGATTTCCAAAGGCCTTTATTGTGGCTGAGATAGGTGGGAAAGTTGTGGGGTACGTAATGTCTCGGGTAGAGTATGGGTGGAGTAATTTCACAAGAGGTAGACCGGCGAAAAAAGGCCATATCGTATCCGTAGGAGTCCTCCCAGAGGCCAGACGACTCGGCGTCGCCACAGCTATGTTATTACGCTCTATGAAGGCGATGAAAATACACTACGGAGCCACAGAGGTTTATCTAGAGGTGAGAGTCTCTAACGAGCCGGCCATTTCTCTATATAAAAAATTAGGCTATGTAATAATCAGCGTAATACCTAGATACTATAGTGATGGGGAAGACGCGTATTTAATGGCTTGTTTACTTTAGAACAAAGTAAAATATTTAACTTTATAGAGAGGTGAAAATGTGTTTAAGACTTTTACTAGGTGGCAGCTACGGGGTATTGAAAAAACTGACTTAGACCCTCTTAAATTTAGAAATACTATCCGTTTCTTTATTCTAATTGGACTCTTAGTTACGTCCACAGGCGCGGTTTTTTTTGTCATAGGGGCCTTCCCCCTAGGGCCTTTGCTACTCGGCATCGGCTCGTTGTTAGTTGTATTTCATAAACTCATAGTGGCTCTTCGAGCCGGCTCGATTAGAGAGCTTTTAGCCACAGAGATGGTGTTTTTCACAGCCTTGGTTCAAATGGCCTTCGCCACTAAGTCGCAGCTTAGTCTAGTAATAGAGAGAATGATGCGCTATAGGGAGCTGCCGGGAGTTAGAACTCTGGCGATAGCCGCCTGGAACAACGCCAAGATGATAGGCATGGAGCCTCTAGACGCCTTGAAGAGAGCCGTGGAGAAATTGGCGCCGCAGAAATTAGTCTACAGATTTAATTCTCTCTATACGTCGCTTAGAATTGGCGAAGACGTCGTTGCAAAACTCTCGTTATATATGGACATGGATATTGTAGAGTTTTCAACCTCTATGCAGAGGCGCATGGATAGACTAACCTCACTTATCTCGTCGTTGATTGTAGGACTAGCCATGTTGTCAGTGACGTCTGTGGTCATAGGCAGAGGCAACCCCGCTGCATTAATTCTTGCAGGCGGCCTCCTGCCCGCGGTTTTAGGAGTGGTCATGGCTTTGTTTATAAATGTGCCTTTGATGAAAATGGAGTTTAAAATTATGCCTGTGGTCTTCGCCATAGCTGCTGCTTTATTTATGATGGCGTCTAGTATGACGCCGCTGCTCCCCTATGCTCCACTACTAGCTTTTGGAATAGCGCTGGCGGGCTG
Source organism: uncultured Thermoproteales archaeon (assembly GCA_946480885.1). The sequence goes on along the minus strand of CAMLLK010000170.1, from coordinate 995 downwards.
GGTAGTGACTAGAGAAAAAATTAACCAAAGATCTTTTGAGAGGGGATTTATGGACTTTGTCTATACGGTATTCGACGAGTTGAAAAGATCGCCGTCTGTCTACAGGGCGGTGGAAAACGCAATTACTTTTGGAAACTACGGCGTATTTAATAACAAAGCTTCGTCATTGTTACAAGTGATGAAAGTTGGCGACAGTAAGTTAGAAGATGTGGTGTTGAGAGGAATGCAGCCGGTGATGTCTGTAATTTTGAGAATGCTTCTCGATATATATCGCCTAGGCACACTTCCAAAATCGACAATTGACCAATTACAAAACTTTGTAGTGAAGTTGTTCGAGTACAAGACAGAGATTGGAAAGACTCTAAACATCACACGTTTTCTCGCACTTGCTGGCGCGGCGATGGTGGCTTTTGTAAACACAGCTATGATCGTAATGACAGAGGCTATGTCGAAAATTTACGGCGGTGCTCAACTAGGCGGCGTTGGAGTTGGAATGTTGTACCTAGCGCTTGGAGTTATGTCTATTGGGTACTACTTCTTATTTTCAAAAGTAAGTTTTTCAACACGCGGCGGCTTGTTGTATCTAGCGATGTTATACTTAACAATATATATCTCATCTATATTAGTCACTCAATTCCTAAGGACTTAATATGTTAGACTTCCGCCTCGACTCTTGTAGGGGAGTAGTCGTCGAGGAATACACGTCGGAGGGCGCGCGTATTCAGATATATCAGTCAGAAGACGGCTATTGTTACAACGTCGCGTATGCATTTCCATATTCTGAAAAAGTAGGTGAATACGCATACAAAGTCGTAGAGTATCTAACGGCGAATCAAATAATACGCCCTAATATCACAAGAGAGGAGTTGGGCAAATTGATAGAAACCGCCATGGCAGACGTGGGGGTGCCAAAACAATTGAGGGCTGCCGTGAGGTATTATGTACAACTAGAGGCCGCAGATTATTCATTTCTAACCCCGGTGCTATTCGACGTA
>CAMLLK010000169.1 GCA_946480885.1 uncultured Thermoproteales archaeon | reverse complement strand
AGCCTTGTTTATCAAATCCACATTTGTAGAAAATAAGCTATATAAAACTCTATACTTTTCTCCCCTCTAACATACGATCAACCACTATATTCAACACAACTACTTGGTGGTGAGGTGGGAGGTTTATAACCCCGGCGTTGCATTGATGTGTTATTTGGTAGTCTACTAGTTTTATTACATACGTAAACGGCGGCGTCGGTATACAAGTCCATGTACTCCCCGGACCTACGGTAATACCTGAAGTAAGGTTTTTCACCTCTGTTGTGGTTATAACACCTGTCTGACCACGGTAAATCGCCTTTTTTAAAAATCCATAAGACGACTCGACATCTGGAAAAAGACGTTTTACTCTACTTCCTACTATTTTAACAACTCTTTGAATATCTCTAATGTAGAACACCACTTCAGAATCCTTCCTGACGCCATTGGAGAAAAGTAAAGCGCCTGTTAAAATTTTCGCATGGAGGTGGGGCTTATCTCTTAATAGTGTTTCGTTTGTAACAATTAAAAAACGCCTCACCTCGGCAGCTTGAGTCTCATTTGTCTCTTTAAAGTTTTCGACATCTTTTTCAAATTTTCATAAACTGTCAATAGCTCTTTTACGTCGCGTGGAGTAACGCCAGCGCCTAATGCAATACGTCTTATCCTAGAGGCGTTAAGTATCTCTGGGTTTTTTAACTCTTCCATAGTCATAGAACTAAGTATGGCTTTCCATTTTTTTAAGTTTTTTTGAGATAGTTCAATCTGCTCTTCTGAAATTTTTACCCCAAAACCCCCCGGCATTAGTTGGAAAACTTTACTCAAAGGCCCTAGTTTTAGTAAACTGTCAATTTGTTTTTTGAATAGTAAGAGATCAAGTTTACCAGATTCGAGCTCCTTAATGACTTCATCTTCTTCAAAAACTGCCTTTACCTTTTCCACAAGAGCCTCGATATCTCCCATACCTAAGATTCTTGCTACGAATTTCTTTGCGTTAAAAATCTCAAATTCGTCTACGTCTTCGCCTACGCCGATAAATTTTACCACGGCCCCAGATTTAGCCACCGCCGCCAATGCCCCCCCTCCTCTGGCTGTACTATCCATTTTTGTAATTATTACTGAGTGTATTGGTAGATATTTCATAAAAGCCTCGGTCTGAGCGGCGGCGAGTTTACCCACTGTGGCGTCTATAACTAATATAACTTCGTCTGGTTGAACTGCGTCGTAGATTGCCTTAATCTCTTTGAGGAGTTCCTCCTCGTTTCTATGTCTACCCGCTGTGTCAATAATAACCACGTCCATATTTCTAAAATTCGCCAAACCCCTCTTGGCTATTTCAATTGCGTTTTTACTACCTCTCTCTCCGTAGAACGGCGCGCCTATTTTTTCCGCCAACTGCTTTAACTGATCGAAAGCAGCAGGTCTAATAGTGTCTGTCTCTATAAGACCAACTCTTAGTCCTTTTTTGTTTAAAAACTTGGCGAGTTTGGCTGCAGTAGTTGTCTTACCACTCCCCTCAACGCCTAGGAGTAATATTACATACGGCTTTTTTACAAATTTTAACTCAACAGTCTTATCCCCGCCCAGTAGTTTAGTCAATTCTTCATATAATATGTAGATGAGGTATTCTCTAATTGGGACTCCGGCGGGCGGCTTTTCTTCTTTAAGACGTCTAACTGCTGTCTCGGTAAAAGACTTTACTAAGTCAAGGGGGACGTCTGCCTTGAGTAAAGTCCTCTGAAGTTCTCTTGTCAATTCTTGAAGCGTAGCTTCATCTAAATAGTTTACCCCTCTGATCTTTTCTACTAATTTGCTAAAGATTTCGCCGAGCGCCTTCACATAATTCAATAGAATCTTAATATAAAAAACTAATCTCTACGTCGCCGTGGGGGCTTGTTGTTGTGATAGCGACGCGTACCAAGCGTCTACTTGTTTCATATAGTTCTCTAACCGGTCTAGGACATAGATGCCGTAGTGTGGATAGATTTCAAATACAAGTTTTTGCGGACGCACAGCTGTCCACCTCATCTTTCTAATAAACATGACGCGAAAAACAAAACCGCGGTATTCCATAAGCTCTAGTTTTATCACGCCGCTTGCTAAATACTCCTCTACGCCGAATCTACTGATTTTATTCTCGCCGGTCGGTATTTCAGAGGTCATTAGTGTAGTTATGTCTTTAAATTTACGAAGTTGGAAAACTAACTCCCTCATATACTCCCTTACCCACAAGACATCTGTGTGAGAGGTGATAATCAATGGTGCAATGGGGTCTATGACTAGTCTCTTTACTCCAAACTTCTTTACATATTCAAGTATAATCTTAGCGATCTCTCTAGGGTCTGCACTTACTTTCTCCTCTTTGGCGTATGTCCTAAAATGAGTTCGTAAATCTACAAAAATTAGTTTATTTTGACTCTCTAACGTGTCTAAATCCCACCCAAGTGATTCCCTCACCCCCCGTTTTACATCTTCTGAAGGCTCGTCAATAGTTATATACAGCCCCGGCTCTTCATACAACTCGGCGCCGGTTTTTAAAAACTGTAGACTAAAAATTGTCTTGCCTTGGCCAGCCTCGCCGGCGACTAGATATATCTCGCCTTTACGAAACCCGCCCTGTAGTAATTGATCTATATACCAAATGCCGGTGGGGCATCTATTATCATACGTAGGGTAATAATCCTGATAGTCATAGACGTACTGCTCTTGGTAAGACATACAATAGCGCAGGCACAAATAAATATATTTGTTTTGGTCACAATACTATACATTGATATTTCATCACTTTAATTAAATTACGTTGTTGACCACACACCTCTAAACTCAAAAATTAGCCTAGACGCAATTTTTCTCCAAATCTCTCTTAATTCATTCCACGAGGCGGGGTCTGCAGAAGATAAAAACAACACCACGTCCACTGAGCTTTCGCGTAGAGGCGGCTTTCTATAATCAGCAACTAACAACTCCCCCATGTCGCCTCTTTTAGCCTTCGCAATTTCCAACATGTCAATAGAAATGTCAAAACAGATAACGGAGTCTTTAACATATTCAAAAATAATTCAGACGCCGCAACCTGCGTCTACTACAACCCACCCGATTTGTGAAGAGATGAGCCAATACTTTAGTCTCTGCTCTCCGCCGTAGAGGTCTTCATATAGTTGAGAGAGGTTTCTATAAAGCTCTACGACGTATTTATCGTCTTCCATATCATAAACACCGCAGACGAGGCAAATATAACTGGGAGTAAGACCACTAAATCCAAGGCATTAACGTCCCATAGATATCCATAAAGCACACCTCCTATGGCGAGGCCAAAGCCCCACATGGCCCCCACAGATC
>CAMLLK010000168.1 GCA_946480885.1 uncultured Thermoproteales archaeon | reverse complement strand
AGACTCTTCACACTCTGTGCCGGGCACCGGCTCGGGCCTCGGCCTTCCCGACTTGTCGGGGGGTCCAAGCCTCATTTTTATAAACCGGACGGACTTCAACTCGTCCTCTCCAAGGAAAGCCACTGGGTTTAACAACTCTCTAAACTCTATCCCCTTTGTAATTAACTCACTCTCAATAGTCTTCCTCCCGGCGGGGGCCTCGTTTATAGTCCTTCTGTATGCCACTACTACTTTCTCGGCGCCTTGAAGTTTTGCCTCAAGCGCTGCGTCTACGGCGGTCAAGCCAGCGCCTATTACTAATACTTTCTTCCCAGTGGGGTATAACATATCGGCGGGGAGGTAGCCCAGTTGGTGGGCGTAGATTCTAAAGAGGTAGTCTAACGCCTTGTAGACCCCCGACAGCTCCTCCCCCGGTATGCCCAACGCCCGGCTTCTCCACGTACCTGTGGTGATTAACACAGCGTCGTATTTAGCCACTAGTTCTTCAAAATCTACGAAATTTTTAGCCAAGAGGAGCGCCTCGTGTTCTCTCGGCTTCTCGCCACAGTGTACAAATGTAGAAGTGAAAAACGTCGCCCCGGCCTCCGCCAATTCTTTTACTCCCTGTCTAACTCCCTCTCTCGGCACTCTAAAGGGGGGGATGCCGAAGATTAACAACCCGCCGGGCTCCGGCAAGGCGTCGTAGATATGCACTTCGTGGCCGCTGCATAGTAAAATACCGGCTGCGCCGAGGCCCGCGGGACCTGCCCCAATTATTGCAACTTTCTTACCAGTGGGTGGTTTTTTAGTCTCTGGCCTACACCTTAATAAGAACTTCATATCGATGTTAAATTGAAGGGTTTATATATTTAGCAGAGTGTTTTAGAATATTTAGAGTTTAGAGATGTACATACAAAGTCTAGACTTATCCTAACTGCGTCATTTATAGAGAGGTGGGATGTATCTAAGACTAAGTCGAAAATTGACAATTCTCTAATGTCTATGCCGTATATCGCTTGGTACCTTTTTCTATTCAACACTTCTCTCTCTTCTACTTCTCTTAAGGCGTCTTCATATTTCTTATTGTCTCGGATAGATATCCTCTTCGCTCTTATTTCTTTTGCCGCCTTTAGATATATACAAAGGTCGGCGTAGGGCCTCACCACCCACGCAGTGAGGTGGCCCTCTAAAACTACATCTCCCTTCTTAGCCCTCTCTATAGCTAAAGTATCTACTGCCCTGTCTATCTCTGGGTTTGTCTCTGCGTATTTATGAAACTCAATTAAGTCCATGCCTGACTTCGCCGCCAATTCTCTAAAAATCGCGCCAGAGGAGACCATTGGGATGTCTAGAGCTTTTGCGATCTCTCTAGCTATTGTAGTTTTTCCACTGCCCGGCTGTCCAGACACCGCTATTACTACCATGTAGGCTATTTCCGCACTGCTCGTCTCAACGCCCGTGCTAAAACTTTGTGTAAATACACTCCTCCATATGGCCTATTAGGCGGCTTTATAGATATTCCAAATCTATAAATTTTTTTATCCATGCCGCCGATTTTTAAACCAGTTATTGGACATCTCGCAGCGCCTTTGGCTTTTTTTTCATAATGTACTACAGTCCTCCCGCCTGGCGTCTTTTTCTTAACTCTTCTAACTGAACGAGAGCGATATGCTGGTCTCGGCATGGAGGAGGATAAAATTTAGGATTTTAAAGTTAACTTAATTAACCTTCGAAAAATTTATAAGCCTCTAGATAACGTGGCTTATGCCGTCGATAGTACTGCCTCCAAAACCTACGGCGTTACAAAAACCACATGTTAACTTAGCAGTAGTTGGCCACGTAGACAACGGCAAGTCGACCTTAGTTGGAAGACTGTTGTACGAGACTGGCTACGTAGACGAGAAGGCGTTTAAAGAAATTGAAGAGATGGCGAAGAAAATTGGTAAGGAAGACTTCGCCTTCGCGTGGATACTAGATAGATTTAAAGAAGAGCGTGAACGCGGCGTGACAATTGAAGCCACACACGTAGGCTTTGAGACCGCCAAGTTGTTTATTACTATTATCGACTTGCCGGGGCATAGAGACTTTGTCAAAAATATGATCGTCGGCGCTAGTCAAGCAGACGCCGCTTTGTTTGTAATATCTGCACGCCCTGGAGAGTTCGAAGCCGCCATTGGTCCACAAGGCCAAGGTAGAGAACATTTATTCTTAGTTAGAACACTTGGTATACAACAAATAGTTGTCGCTGTTAATAAAATGGACGTTGTAAACTACGACCAGAAGAGATATGAACAAATAAAAGGCGAAGTTACAAAACTTCTTAAACTCCTTGGCTACGACCCCTCTAAGATACACTTTGTCCCAGTGAGCGCCGTCAAAGGCGACAATGTTAAGACGAAGTCGCAGAATACTCCTTGGTACAACGGCCCCACTTTGTTAGAAGTCTTAGATACATTCCAGCCTCCACCTAGGCCGACTGACAAGCCGTTGAGAATGCCTATACAAGATGTGTTTTCTATAACTGGCGCAGGTACTGTAGTAGTTGGTAGAGTAGAGACCGGCGTGTTGAAAGTAGGCGACAAAGTAGTGATTCTTCCGCCGGCGAAGGCTGGAGATGTTAGATCTATCGAGACTCACCACATGAAATTAGAACAAGCACAGCCCGGCGACAACGTAGGCGTAAACGTAAGAGGCATCGGTAAAGAAGATATAAAACGTGGCGACGTCTTGGGGAAGGCCGACAACATGCCTACAGTTGCTGAAGAGATTGTAGCCCGTGTGGTGATTTTATGGCACCCAACAGCCATAGGCCCGGGCTACGCCCCTGTGATGCATATACACACTGCGACAGTGCCTGTACAGATCACTGAGTTAGTCTCAAAACTAGACCCCCGCACAGGCCAGGCAGTTGAGCAAAAGCCACAGTTTATTAAACAAGGCGACGTGGCGATAGTTAAAATTAAGCCGTTGAAGCCTGTGGTAGTTGAGAAATTTAGTGACTTCCCGCCACTCGGCCGATTTGCACTACGCGACATGGGCCGCACCATCGCAGCTGGCCAGGTGCTAGAGGTAAAGCCGGCCCAGGTACAAATTAAATAATTTCTTTTAATTTCTTTCTAAGACCTGGCGTAAACCCTCCGTGTTGTGTCCATCTTTTATCTACTGTAATTAACAGGGGGGCTGGTACAGCTACTCCAGTCACCAAGGCTTCGGTCTCGTCCATTGTTTTTAACTGACGTGGGTCGTCTAAATGTTCCGCCACCGCCGCCACGTATTTTAAGTCGTGGGGGTTTATCATCCTCTTAAATATCTGAGTCATGGCTTGAGACACAACGTCTTGGTCTAATTTAGACGGTCTTTGTGAAAT
>CAMLLK010000167.1 GCA_946480885.1 uncultured Thermoproteales archaeon | reverse complement strand
CATACGAGATAACCGTTTGTGACTGGAGTTCAGACGTGTGCTCTTCCGATCTATTTTTCTTTACGTACACAACGCTGCCCCACGACGCTGCTGGGGGGCCCCTTGTGTAGTCTACGGCGTAGCAATATAGACAGCCGTGGAGACAGCCTATGTAGGGGTTGAGGGCGTAGTTGAGGCCGGGTATTCTAGAGGGGGAGAGGGCGGTTTTGACACGGGTTTCGTATATCTTCACGTCTCTGTGTAGAAGGAGAAATTTCTAATTTCCGCGCCTTTTGTAAATCGCGACGAGTGGCTGAGGGCCCTTTGGGCAGGTGCTGGGCGGTCTACACACGGCGCATCATAAGGCTTTTGTCAAGTTTATAGATGTTTTGACAATTCGGCGGCTTGAGGCGTCTGGGGCGGGACGCGGGGCGTTATGTATATATTTGTATTTCTTAAGTACAGCTGTGACCGCCGTGTTGCACCGCCGCGGGGGCTTGGCTCAGTTGTTTTTCGCCTCTGGCTTTGGGACTGGGTCGGTTAGACATCGGGCCCGTTTATTCACAGCGGCGTTGTGTGTGTGAATATGAATGTCTGGCTGCCGCTTCTAATTGTCTTTTCGGCGGGTGGACTGGCCTCGGCTGGCTTAGTCTTGTATCTACTGTATGTCTTGGGGACTACGCCGCCTGGATGTTACCCCGACTTATACATCTTGCCGGGGGTGACTATGGACTGTATTAGAGTTTTGACTAGTGAATACGCACACATAGGCCCAGTGTCTCTTGAGGCGGCGGCGGCTGTGTGGTTTAGTATAAACATCGCCGCGGCTCTGTGGCTTTATAAGACGTTGGAGAGAAAAGCGGCGCGGTTTATATTTTGGTGGAGGCTAGTGGGGCTGGCTATACTGCCCTATTTAATATATATTGAGTTTGTAATACTCAAGGCTGTGTGTATATACTGTACTCTAATGCATATTTTTATAGTGGCCGACTTTGTGGTAATTACAATATATTTGAAAAAAATGTCGCCTTTTCTCAAGTAGCGGTGGGGCCCCCGCCTCTGGCTCTCTGTAATATCTGGCTGAGTTCTTCCTCTGTGAGTAGCTGTGGTCTGTACTTCACGCAGAATCTCGTCTCTATTTCTCTAACTAAGGACTTTAGGTGGTTGGCGCTGGCGTCTAACAGGTTTTGAAATACTTTTCTCACGTCTGGGTTTTGTACATATGTCAACATCTCTCTTAGGTCAACTATGTCGTGTTCTTCTACATAGGCGGCGGCTAGGAGGGCGTCTAGTAGGCCGCCTGAGGCTCTGGCTAGGAGTGTATTGTACAACTCCGCGATTTTTAAGTTTTTAAACTCCCCCACGGAGCCGGCTGGGTCTGGGAGTCCATATTTCTGTATTATAGCCAACACGGCGTCCATGTGTCTCTGTTCGCTCTCTGCCAAGTTTAGAAATATCTTTTCGCCAGTGGCGTTGTACAGTGTGAGGTATAGGTCTCTGGCGAGTTTCTCCACTTCTCTCATGTACAACACCGCGGCGATTTCCTCAGGCGTTAGGCTAGTCTGCTCCGTGTGGCTTGTCCTTGTGTCTACTGTCTGCTTACCCCACTGTTTGCCTTTCTGGGCCCCGAATTCGTACTGCCCCGTGGGTGGCTGCGCGGCTATAATAAACGCCAGCGCCCCGGCGGCGAGAGCCGCGGCTAGTGCTATTGCTATTACTACCTTTGTCTTCAACATAGGCGAGACGTGGGGCCCCGTATATTAACTAAACTCACTTATTGTGAATATTGGGAAAAGAGATTTATTGATAGTTTTTCCAAGCTCTATGGCTAGGATTGCCCGTTACTATAGAGAATACGGGGTGAGGATTGTGAGGGGGTTTATGCAATATCTCTGGGACGACGGGGGTAGGCGGTATGTGGACTGTAATACAAACCACGGAGTGGTCTTTCTTGGCCATGGCAATCCTAAAATCGCCGAGGCGGTTAGGAGACAGTTGGAGGAGGTTTGGGCTGTGCCTTTGAACTTCTCTACTCCCGCTAGAGAGAGGTTTATTGAAGAGTTTTCTCAACTACTCCCCTCCGGCTTTGGGGTGGTGTTTTTACAAAATACTGGGACTGAGGCTGTGGAGGTGGCTATTAAAATAGCTAAGAAAGTGACGAGGCGGCCTGTGGTGGTGGGTTTTACAAATAGCTTCCATGGGAGGACTATGGCGTCGCTCTCGATTACTTGGAATGAGAAGTATAGAAAGGCCTTCGAGCCGCTGTACCCCCACGTCCGCTTTGGGAAGTTTAACGTAGCCACAGAGGTGGAGAAGATTGTGCAGGAGGATACTTGTTGTGTAGTGGTGGAGCCCATCCAAGGCGAGGGGGGCGTCAACCCGGCCACTCCCGATTTTCTAAAGGCGGTTAGAGAAGAGACTTCGAGAAAGGGGGCACTTTTGATAATTGACGAAGTACAGACTGGCTTCGGCCGCACTGGCGCCGTCTGGGCTTTTCAAAAATATGGCGTAGAGCCTGACATATTCACCGCGGGGAAGCCTATAGCGGGGGGTCTCCCCATAGGCCTAGCTGTGGCTAGAGAGGAGTACGGCGACGTATTCGACCCAGGTGAGCACGGGTCTACTTTCGCAGGCAACGCCGTAGTTATGGCGGCGGCGGCCGCCGCTTCGAGACTTTTGAGAGAGGAGGAGGTGCCTGCTAAGGCGGAGAGGGCTGGGGGGGAGTTGGCCAAGGCCCTTGGGGAGACGGGCTCTAGACTAGCTATTAGAGTAAAGGGGGCCGGCCTTATGCTGGGACTAGAGTTGAGAGTGAAGGCGGATCAATTCATACAGCCGCTTTTAGAGAGGGGAGTCATGGCCCTAACAGCCGGCGTCAACACATTGAGATTCCTACCCCCCTATATGATAAGTAGAGAGGATATTGAGCTTATCCACGCCGCTCTTTCAGAAGTGTTGAAAAAAACTGATTAGTAGTACTCTACTTCGTATACAGGCTTAGACTTCTTCCTCAAGATCTTGACCCACACGTTGTCTTTTATCATAATCACAAGCCTCTCTATATATATAAGATCTGTGTTTATTTTATGTCGTGGGAAATCCCATGCGTGAGATTTTTAATAGGATAAAGTGGAGGGGGGAGAGGGGGCAGTTTGTATTTATCAACAGAGGGGGCCCCTCCGGCGTTGAGGTGTGTCCTACTGAGGCTGTGGTGGAGGTGGGGCACAACGGCGTGGTGGTGGAGAGAGAGGGGAAGAGGAGGTATATCCCATACCATCGAATTGTAGAGATTAGACTAGACAACGGCGTAGTTCTCCTCTCGAGATCGGAGGAGCGTCGTGGAGGGAAATAGGGTGGATCGCGGGGGGGGGGGTGGCGGTGGCTCGGGGGGGGGG
>CAMLLK010000166.1 GCA_946480885.1 uncultured Thermoproteales archaeon | reverse complement strand
TGGCCAAGGCCATCTTCCACGACCTCAAACAGCAGTACGACTCCGGCCAGCTCCAAGTCGTGGCTAACGAAACCGGCTTATACGTCTACCAAAACGGCACTTTGGCCTTCGCCTTAACCACGGCTGTGCCGGAGAGCGCCACTGGGTGGCTTTCAATTGAGTTCGGCAACTGGACTTCGATGCGCCTTGACTCAAACACCTGGCTTAACTACACTAGGGCCAAGGCGGCGGGGAGGGACTGGCTTGTGTTGTACTACGTAAGGTACGTGAAAGAGACCCACCGCCTCTACGTCATAACGCTGGCCGAAATTGAGGAGGGAGGATATGGCAGAGTCTTCACCTGGGCTAACTACTGGTTTAAGAACAAGACTGTCTACTTCGGCGACTGGGTAGTGGTGGAGCGAAACGTCACGCTGTCTCAGTACTACGCCCTGCTGTCCACCGCGGTGGACCGCCTCGCCAAGAAGTGGCAAGCATCAGACAAGCAGTACAAGCCGCAGGCATACCCACAGATATCACAGGCCCTGATGCAGATATCAAGGGCAATAGCCGGGACAGACATAGACGCCGTGTTGAGAAAAGGATATGCGTTAGTGACTGACGTCTGGATAAAAGTCGCCTTTATCGGTGCTTTAGCTGCCGGAGTTGCTCAAGGGCTTTATACATATGCTATAACACGCGATGCAAGACGCGCTCTGTTCTGCGGTTTTAATACTTTCTGGAATACATTTCTCATAGGAGTAGCACCTATTGGAGCACCTGTACAGGCTTGGAGAGCGGTGGCCGGCTTCGTTGTAGGGACAACAGCAAAGATGTATGCAGTTAACTTCTTCGCTCGATGTTAAACGAGGTTGAGAAGATTAACCTGGCTGTTTTAATGACCGTGCTTTTTTTCTCTTTTTTCTTCTATCGGAGTGAGATAGCTGTATTATATTTATCGCTTTTCTACGTGATGTACCTCTCTTTGGCAGTTAGGCATGGCCTTTTTTCCAGGCTGTTGCCCGCAGGTTTGGTGGGGCTGTCCCTGGCCTCCCGCCAGCCCCCTCCCTCAGATTCTCTCGCCCCGCTCTTTGTATTTCTCACCTACACCGCGTTGGTGCCTGCGCGTAGTCTCGCCGGATTGGAGGGCCGCGGGGCGTGCCCTGCTGGGCTGTGGAGGGCCGGGCTGGGGGCCGTGGCCAAGTCGCTGGCGGCCTTCTGGCTCCCCACAAGCGCGGCGGCGCTCGCCGTCGTGGCACACGGCGGATCAGGCTACCCGCTCGTATTCCACGTGACATACGCCGCACTCTTCCACGCGATGTACACGGCGGCTGGCAAGACGCCTCTCCACGTCTACGCACTGCCGCAACTCTCGGCGCTTGCCTACATAGCCGCCGGGGAGGCGCCGGGCACTGCCCGGCTCCTTGCCGCGGCCCTCCCGTATCTATCTGCGGCTCTGGCGGCGGGGCTCCGCGGCGGAAGGCCAAGCCCCGGCTGAGGGGACGGCGGCCGCACACGGCTACGGAGCGCGTGGGGCTCTGTGGGAGGTTGTCGCATTGCCGGCGCGCGTCTTTGCTAGTATGAAGTCTTTGGATCCGGCGCCGCCTCTAACAGAACGTGCAAACCAGCTGCAATTCAGCGGCGCGTAGGCGCGGTTGTTCTACGGGGGTTAATTCCGGCATCCCGGCGTAGCCTGTGCGCAGGCTTTCAGCTGTCTACGCCCATGTGGCCGGGCGCTTGGGGCATCTCGGCGCTTCGGCTCTTGCATATCTGTGGGCGGGAGTGTGGAAGGTCTGTGAGACGGCTTTAAGCCCGTACCTTGCTTCTGGCCTAGAGATCAAGAGACAGTTGAAACGGCACAGACAAGCTGGCTAAACAGCCTGACGGTATACGATTTAGCCAGAAATCAAGAGATAGTTGAAACCGCCGCCCCAGAGATTAAAAATAACCATGTGGGAGTGGAAGGGGGTGTAGCCCCGCAAGATTTATCTGCGCGTCTCTGTAAAAGGCCGTGGACCTCTACGTAGTGTTCCCGAAGGATCCACCCGGGGAGTGGCTTGGCATACCCGGCGTAAGGGCTGTAAGCGCAGAGGAGCTCAGCTCGATAGAAGGCAAGCTGGTGTTAGTCGTGGGCGACTGCCAGCTGGCCGAGAGGTGGCGGGTGGCGTGTCTTACAGAAGAGGAGGCCGAGGAGTTTTTGAGGGAGTTTAGGGCTTTTCCCTCTGGCCGGTAGCCATATGCCCAAAGGGAGGGTGGCCTCTACTAGCCTGTTTACATCCCGTGGTGAATACGCCGTTTTTCCGCCTAGTGTAAACGGAGGCGTCTCAACGCCTATGCTGTTTACACTCCCCAGCCACTCGGCGGGCTATTCGGCGGGTGTAAACGGAGCGGTTCTGACTCCAATGCCGTTCACATTCGCCGAGATATCGGCGTTTGTCACAGCTAGTGTAAACGGAGCGCCCTCATTCCCAACTCCGTTTACATACGCTGAAGCTTTTGCGAATTTTCCAGGGCGTGTAAACGGCATGCTTATCTACCCAGCGCCGTTTACATATGCCGTATTATTCGGCATAATTCCGCCTAGTGTAAACGGAGGGGGCAGACTAGGCGCTCCGTTTACACCCGCCGCGGAGAGGACAAGCACAACGGCTGGTGTAAACGATGTATAGGCGGGTGGCCTCTGCAGTAGTCGGCGGCGTCTCGCTGTACCTCTACGCAAGGGGCGACAAGCTGTACGCAGTGCTTAGGCGCGGTTCAATAAGAAGGATTGTGTACTTGGGCCGCCTCGGGGGGGCGGCTGAGGCGCCGGCAGAGCCCCAAGAAGAAGACAAGTGCATACGCCTTCTGAAAGAGGTAGTGGAGGCCTTTGAAGAGGCGGTGGAGCTGGCGAGGAGGGCCGTTAGGGAGGCTCAGACCAAGGAGGAGATGAGGGAAGCCCTCAGCGAGCTATCCCTAAGGCCGCGGGCGCTAGTGGAGGCGCTGGAGTTCTTGGGCGAGAAGGGGGATTAGGTTTTTCCAGCCGGCCCTCAAGGCGCATATGGACTGGCTGGTGTTGGCGGTGGTTCTCATAGCAATGTGGCCGCTGTTAGTGCTGTTCTGGCTGACGGTGGAGCCCGGCGGCTGCCTGGGGCCTCTCCCCGGCAGGCTGAGGAGGGCGTTGATATTCGCCACGGCCTTCACCATAGGCGCGGCGCTGATCGCGGTGTTGGTAGACTTGCTGATCCATGCCTAGAGGCTGTAACTGTCGTGAGGCGGCCAAGGCGTTGATAGCCGCGGGCTACTCGATCTACGCCGCGGCGAAGATACTGGGCGTCTCGCCGAGGGCAGTGCGCAAGTGGATGGCGGGAGAGGAGAGGGCGGCCAAGGGGAAGACGGCAGAGGCCAGCCGTCTAGCGGCCGA
>CAMLLK010000165.1 GCA_946480885.1 uncultured Thermoproteales archaeon | reverse complement strand
CTTCATAGAAATAATTACATCACTATTTAAAAATTTAACAGAAGCCCACGGCGCCTAGCCGGCGGCGCTGGGCGGAGGCCCGTCCAACGCTGCCGGCTTATCCCCCATAGCCTCGGGGTTGCCCGAGGGTTAGGCCGGGGGCGGCTAGGCGCCGTGGGTTGATGTATACATTTTGTATAAATTTAACAGCGATGCGGTATTACCTATGTAATATTCATATAATATTTTTATGTGTATTTGTATTTTATTCTTTATAAATTTTTCTAGGGGTAAGTTTATATAGAGATTTTAGTTGAGTGCTATGTATATAGACTTGACGTGGGTAGTATCTAGAGATACGCCTGTCTACCCAGGTAGTCCGCCGCCTGCCATAATGGAGTGGAGTAGGTTAGATATACACGGCTACTACAGCAACGTGTTGTATTTCCCAGAGCATGTGGGGACACACGTAGATGCCCCCGCCCACTTTGTCCCTGGGGGCAAGACTATTGACCAAGTAGACGTGTCTAAATTCTTCGGGAGGTTTGTAGCTTTAGACTTCTCCCACCTGCCGCCGGGCGGCGTGTTGAAGCTTAGTGATTTTGAAAAAGCTCTGCCTCGGTGGGCTGAGTTGGGGCCTGGCTGGGTGGTTTTAATTAAGTTCGGCTTCGACGTATATGCCGGCACTGAGAAGTGGCTTAGCCACCCAGATCTCTCTATAGAGTTGGCTGAACACTTGGCGAGGCTGGGGGTGAACGCCGTGGGGGTAGACGCCCCCAGCCCCGACCACCCGCCCTTTGAAGTACATAAAGTCTTATTGAGTAGAGAGGTGTTGATATATGAAAATTTGACAAATTTATCTATGGTTGTAGGGCGCTCTGGTAGATTTATTGGACTGCCAATTAAAGTACACAGAGGGAGCGGCGCGCCTGTGAGAGCCCTAGTTGAAATATGAGGGCGCCGTCTACAAGCGCAAATCTAGGCTCGGGTTTTGACGTAGTGGCTGTAGCCCACGATGCCTATTTCGCCGAGGCTTATGTAAAAGTGGAGAGTGGATGTGGCGTAGATGTAAAATTCAAGGGGTTTGACCCAGGTGGCGAAAATACAGTGGCTAGGTCTTTTAGATATTTGTTTAATAAGTTGGGCATGTGTAGACAAGTAGAAGTAGAAGTAGACAATAGAATCCCGGTGGCGAGGGGTCTCGGCTCTAGCGGGGCCTCAGCCGTGGCCGCCCTCGGAGCTTTTATACGCGAGGCCGGCGTAGAGGTCGACCCTATTGTGGTAGTGGAGGCGGCTGGCGAGGGAGAGACAGCCGCCGCCGGGGGGCCTCATTTCGACAACGTGGCGGCGGCTACGTACGGCGGGGTGGTTTTAGTAGTTTCCACCTCACCCCTCGAAGTGGTGAAGTTCAGCCCTAGGCTTTTATTCGTAGTGGGGGTCCCCGACGTGCCGCCTATACCGGAGAAGACAAAGTTTATGAGGAGTGTGCTGCCCCGAGAGGTGTCTTTCTCAACCTACGTGGCCCAGTTGGCGAAGTTGTCTGCCCTCGTTGCGGGCCTCGCCACTTCTAACCCACGGCTCGTGGGACTTGGGATGAGAGACGAAGTAGTAGAGGCGGCTAGGGCTCCCTATATCCATGGATACGCCAGAGCCAAGAGATACGCCATGGAGGCAGGCGCCCTTGGCTTTGCCATATCCGGAGCGGGGCCTTCTGTAATTGCGTTAGTAGACGACAAACACTCAGACGCCGTTAGGGCAGCCGTGGAGAAGGCCTACCGAGAGGAGGGCATACGGGCAGAGGTTAAAGTGGCCGCCGTGGCTGGGGGAGTTTTTTCACAACTCTAGCCCCCTCTCTGTGCAGCGCATTTTCCCCACCGGCGGCTGGGGGCTCCTCCACCTCGTGGGGAAGTAGTCTTTATATTTTTCAAACTCTTCTGTATCTATTAATCTCTCCACTCCGTCGGCATGGACTTTGTCTAGTAAGAGGTCTATGTAGACTATCCGGCGGCCCCACTCGGGAGTGGTGTTTATGTTGATATACGTCCCCACCTCCCGCCCCCCGCCGTCGTAGTAAGTATGCACTACATAGTTTTCTCCCCGGGGGACGCATGTCAGTGCGTAAAACCCACTTTCAATTTTCACGCCGATGCCGTCTAGAACGCCGCCGGGCTTGAGGTCTCTCTTAATTACAAGCACGTCGTTGTAGATGCCTAAGACGACCCCTCTCTTTTTCACCACCTCCCCCCAGGGCTTTATGTGTAATATGGCCACTCTACCCCTTGCTAAAAACTCCACTGCCTTTTCATATATGTCCACTTGGGCGTAGTCTATTAGGTCTAGACACATCTCAAGGCCTTGTGTCCTAAGGGCGTGGTGTCCCCTCGCCGTGGGGACTACTTGGGCTCTTACAGAGTCAAGCTTTGTCTTAGCCTCTCTGTCGAATAACACCACTGCGAAACAACTCCCTCTCCTTAAAATAGTGTATGGGCTCCCCCCCTTAGACAGCTCTAGCAACTCTCTATAGAGGCGCTCTGTCTCTTCTATAATGACCTCGTCGTTTGCGTATCTTGCAGAGGATTTAAACCTCAGCCCCATGGAGACGTAGTTTTTCAACTTTGTCTCTGCTAGAATCCTCAGCCGAATTCTCTCCCCCTGGGGTATGTGGCTGCTGTAGGTCACCCTCCCAGTGGTGTTTAACTCTACGTAGTCGCCCTCTACTATAATCTCCGGCGCGGCTACTCCTTCTAAAGGCCCGACGGGGGGTTTCAATACTGTGTAAATCCCAACGCCCCCCGGCGTCAAGACGTAGCGGGGTGGGGTTTTAAACAACAGACCCCCAGGCCCCTCTACTCTTCCCTCTCCCACCGCTCGGCCGACGAACACCTCTCTCACCCCCACAGGCGATTTAGCCACGAAGGGGTCTACCTCCGCCTTTAACTTCTCTAGAAACTTATCGACGGCTTCGCATTTGCCTATTACTACCACTCCGCTTTTTGATACGTGGTCTTTAACTGTGGCGTCCGGCGGGGAGTTGTCTGCCTCTATTCCAAACCTCTGTATGATCTTCTCGGCGGGTTGAACAATCTTAAAGCCCCAGCTCAGCGCCAGTTTAGTCAGCGCAGTGGCGTATATACCCCTAATTCTTAACTTCACGCATCTAAAAACCGTCTCTTTTATAAACTCCACTCGCCGCAAGTTTTTAAACTGTGGCTCTTCTAACTCTATGATCCCTATTAGCGTCATGGTGACGGGGGAGGGCACTACTTCATTTAAAATCAAGGGGAGGTTTGGGGTAGATAGACATAGTCAATTCTCGGCGCCCATTAGGCCAATTGTGAGTTGGAATATTACTAAGAGGTGTAATTTAAAATGTCTCCATTGTTACATAGACGCAGGCGAGGCGGAGG
>CAMLLK010000164.1 GCA_946480885.1 uncultured Thermoproteales archaeon | reverse complement strand
CATAAATCGACACGGGTGTTGAACTTATAAATTTACGCCTCCCGGGGGCAAAGTTTAAAATACTATGGCTATATACACCCGCCGGGACTACGCCGGGCGAGGGCGGCTGACGCCGCGCTGTGAACTCGGCGGGGCACCTCTCCACTTATTTATTTAAACATGTAGAATACAATATGAGAGGCGTAATTGTTAGTATACAAGTGGCCAATCTGTGATGTTAGTCATAGTCTTTGCGTTGGCGAGTTATTTATACTCCACGCTCTACGCCACTACTCAGTATGTATACATCGCAGTTACAGACGCCTATGTATACCCAGTGGAGGGGGGCGTGGAGATGAAAGTCTGTATTTCTACAGGTGGCGTGGGGTCTGTTAGAGTAGTTTATGTAGAGCTCAACGGCGTAGCTGCGTCTAGTGTGAGACTCTACTCAAAAGGCGTCGAGACGTCAGAGACTGGGTATTTAAAAGCAGTGTTTCAAAACGTGAAAGTGTACCCCGGCCAGCTTCCCACCGGTAGGTTAGTCGTAGAGGGGGGGTTTAGTTTTGTGTTTACTCCACGTGTGTTCGAGGGCGTGTGTGTAGGGGAGTAACACAACGGCGACTGGTGTAAAAAATTTAATTCTTAATAGACGTGGGGGTATGTACAAGAGAGTTAGAGTGACTTTGGAGAGTGGAGATGTCTTCGAGGGGGTGTTGATACCCCCTACTCAATACAGCGAGCCTGATGTATTAGTTATAAAACTTAAAAACGGCTACAACGTAGGCGTGAAGAAGAGTAGAGTGAAGGAGATTGTAGAACTAGGAGAGGTGGAGACGCCTAGAATGGGCGTGTCTAAAAAGTTAGAAGTCGGCGGCGAGCGAGTGTGGGTCGGGGCCCCGGGGGGGACTATACTGTCCCGTGTAGACTACGTCACTGGGGGGGTCTACCCCACGTTGAGTGTAGACTATCTTTTTGAGCTGCTAGGTGGGCTAGAGGTCTCTATAGCGGTGGAGGAAGTGACTGCCAAGTTTAGCGAAGATATGACGCCAGCAGTTTGGTCAAAAATCGCCTTGGAGATAGGCAATGCGTTTAGTAAGGGGGCTAGGGGGGTGGTGGTGTTACACGGCACAGACACTATGCACTACACGGCGGCCGCCATGGCTTTTGTCTTTAAGTCCGCGCCGGGGCCTATAGTCTTCACAGGTGCGCAGAGGTCTAGCGACAGGCCTTCTACAGACGCCGTGTTTAATCTCAAAGGTGCAGTGGCCACGGCGGTGAGAGCCCCCTTCGCCGAGTCTACAATAGCTATGCATAAAGAAAGCGGCGATAGGACAGTGACTATACACCGAGGCACTAGGGCTAGGAAGATGCACACCTCTAGGAGAGACGCCTTCCAGTCTATTAACTCTCCTCCCTTGGCAGAATACCACATTGACGACGACGTTTTGCAGATAACAGCCACGGAATATAAACAACGAGGGGGCTTGGAGTACTTCCCAAAGTTTGAAGAGGCTGTGGCTTTGGTGAAGTTCTACCCCGGGATGCACCCCCTTTTGTTAGAAGTTTTGGCCGAGGTGGGCGTCAAGGGCGTGGTAATAGAGGGCACTGGTTTCGGCCACGTGGGCGAGTATCTACTGCCCTCGATAAAGAAAATAATAGACGCGGGGGTCTTGGTCTTTATGACTAGCCAGACGCTATACGGCAGGACTAATCTATATGTTTATAGGAGGGGGAGAGAGCTCTTCTCACTAGGCGTAGTGCCGCTGGAGGACATGTTGCCGGAGACTGCCTACGCCAAACTGTCGTGGGCCTTGGCTAATTTTAAGAGAGAGGAGGTGCCCGACGTGATGAAGACGCCCTATGCGTATGAAATTGGGAGTAGGTCAGAGCCCCACCTCTTCGGCGCGTTATGAACGACTTGTTGTCTATAGTGGACACTCTATGTAAGACGCCGAGAGTGGGGTGGCTACAGAGAGGCGTAGAGGATGCGGAGTCTATATGTTCACATACGTTATTAACGACGCTACTTGCTGGGGAAATAGCGGCGAGGCTTAGACTAGTGGGAGAGGAGATAGACGTGGCGGAGGCGCTGGCCGCCGCCGTGGTGCACGACTTGGCCGAGTCTATCTTAGGCCACCCAGGTAGAGAGGTCCGAGATAGAGTTAAGTGGGAGGAGGTGGAGGACGAGGTGTTTAAAAGAGAGTTTCCCCACCTACTCGAGTTTTTTAGATGGTATAGATTTGAGACTAACCTCGTGGGGAGAGTAGTGGCTTTTGCAGACAAATTAGCCACTTTGATTAGGGCATGTCGATATACACAACGGGGCTACCCCGCTGGGGACTTGGCTAAGAGTATGTATCAAAAGCTTTCTAGCTATGGAGAGTTTTTACCATTCTTAGAGGAATACGTGGCTGTGTACTGTAGAGGCGTGTCTCTAGTCTAAATACTCTACTCTCACAGTGTCTTGTCTATATGGAGAAATAAATGACTTCCCCAAGGGGTCTTCTACCACTAGCGTAAAGCCGCCTGTCTCTATTTTCCTATATACGTTTTTTATAAACTGTTCTACTCTCTCCGCAGCCTCTGGCTCGAGGATTTTTAGCCTTTCTGCATAGTCGATGACTTTGTATAAAAGCCCCTCTACTGTTGTAACTATAGCCTCTCCCTGTGTGCCCGGCTCAAGAGTGAAGCCGAGGTCTGGCGAGAGTATCGTGCCTGTCTTACTACGTATGACTAACGACTTGGCTACGTCTAGTCCATCTCTAGGCGTAAAGATAACTCTCATCGGCCTCCCCACCTCTGCGTAGTCTACGTCAAACGACTTGTATCCACAGTTTTCACAATAGGCGCTGTATATTACGACGTTTCCGAAAAGAGGCACGTCGTATAACAATTCGACGTAGTGAAAAGCCTCGGCGCCGCATACAGGACATTTAACCACGCCGCTTGCTAGTATAGACACGTATCTCTGTACATAAGGCTATATAAATGTCTAAGTCTTTAAATAGCTCTAAAAATTTGCCTCTATGGATAAATTCGAGTTCGCAGTAGGGGCAGCTGCTGTTTTATTCATAACCTTGGTGTTGTCTGGGCTCTGGAGTATTGTATACTACCCACACTGCGGCGTCTTGATAGGCTACGTATTATTGGGGGCTTTAGCTGGGTCGGTTTTGTTGTTAAGTAGACAATATAAAAATCTAGAGGGCGTTGGGGTAGGCTTAGTTCTAATCTATTTATTAGCTATGTGGCTCACTCTGGTAAATCCCGGCAGCCTAGCCTATTGTTAACTTTATAAACTACTGGCCATAAGACACTATGCCAGTTAGTAGAGACAAGAGGAGAAAACGCGGATTAGTGTTCATAATCGCACTGGCAGCTCTCATCTTTGCAGAGACTGGATTTATACTAGGGACGACGGG
>CAMLLK010000163.1 GCA_946480885.1 uncultured Thermoproteales archaeon | reverse complement strand
TACGAGATAACCGTTCGTGACTGGAGTTCAGACGTGTGCTCTTCCGATCTGACACTATAGGTAAGGGAAGTAGATCAACCATCAGCCCAATAGTTAGAGTAATATATAAAGTTTAATTATCCAGGCACCACAAGTCTATAGACCACAATTTCGCCGGCGGTAGGCGACTCTCTCACTATTTTAATTATGTCCCCAGGCTTCGCGCCTACGAGATTTACTAAAGGGTCTCTCGACCTAATCCACGGAAGTTGCCACGGCCTAAGCCTCAACTCCCTCAATAGAGCCCTTGCCTCTTCTTTCGACAATTTTACAACTTCTTTAACTCCAAAAGAAGGCTTAGACACGCCTCTAAGATGTTTAAAATATATAAATTTTAGAGTTTTAAAAAACCCAGAGAGTAGAGATATGTGTGGCCTGGCGAATAAATCCCGCCTATGTAGACACGGCCCTCTTTTACACTAACTATAACTCTACCGCCATAAGTCTCTGGATTTTCTGAAATAAACTTAATAACCTTTTCCAAAATCGTCTTTATACTAATCAACACAGAAATATCTACATTGTCTGTATACAACACTGATCCACCCCACACACTTACGACTCGGAGTGAACATTTCATCACTTTGTTTTATTTTTTTAAAAAACGTTTATATCAAAGTCGGCTAAGTCTAACTGTCTATGGAAGTCTAAACGCCGTAGAGATAACGACGCCGTCTCTACTCGGCAACGTCGAAAAAATTTGGGATTTGATAAAGAAGATGTATAAAACAGCAACTATCTCCTAGCGGCCGCTACTGTAGCTCTAATTTCAGAAGTCAACTTCTCTATAAATCTAGTCAATTCTTCTTTTGCCACATCGTTTGTAATCTCCATCCTAATCCTTGGGAGTCTTCTAACACTCTCTAACTCTCTCAACGTAGAGGCGGAGACGCCTGCCTCCAACGCCTTTAGGCCTTCTTCATAGTATGTATATATAGCCTTCATGAGGAGATACTGTCTAATTGGTACAGAGGGCGTGTCTATGGGGTTGTACGCGTCTTGTTTTAAAAAGCCTTCTCTTATCATATAGGCTACGTTTAGTAGATGTTTCTCATACTCGCTCAACGCCTCTGTGCCCAATATTCTAACAATCTCTTGTAACTCTGCCTCTTTCACTAAAATAGATTGAAACACGTCTCTAATTTTTCTCCAATCTGGTGCAATGTTTTTAGACCACCACACCTCGACCGTCTCTACATAACGTGAGAAGCCGACGAGCCAATCTATGGCGGGGTAGTGTCTAGAATACGCCAATTTTGCAGACAGAGGCCAAAAGGCCCCGACAAATCTTAAAGTGTTGGAAGTGACTGGCTCCGTGAAGTCGCCGCCGGGTGGGCTGACAGAGGCGGCTATTGTAAGAGACCCAATTCTTTCTTTACTACCTATTAGAACTACACGCCCCGCTCTTTCATAAAACTCAGCGAGTCTTGTGGGGAGGTAGGCGGGGTACCCCTCCTCTGACGGCATTTCGCCAATGCGTAGAGCCACTTCTCTCATCGCCTCGGCCCACCTAGAAGTTGAGTCTGCTAGCACTAACACGTCGTATCCCTGATCTCTAAAGTACTCGCCGATTGTAGTCCCCATGTACACCGACGCCTCTCTAGCAGCCACTGGCATATTTGAAGTATTTACAATAATTGTAGTCCTCTCGAGAAGCGATCTACCTGTGTGGGGATCTTTTAGTTTTAATAAACCTTGTAGTGCGTCGGCAGCTTCGTTCCCTCTCTCGCCGCACAATACGGGGACTATGAACCTACTCTGCGCAAAGAGAAAGAGTGTTCTAATTGTCACAGTCTTCCCAGAGCCGAAGGGTCCGGGGATCGCCGCAGTGCCTCCTTTAGCAATTGGGAACATTGTGTCAATTGTCCTCACGCCAGTAATTAAAGGCTCTACAGGTGGGAGTTTTTCTCTAAACGGCCTCGGCCTCCTCACAGGCCACTTATGCCACATCTTGACTTCTACTACGCCTCGTTTTGTCTTTACCCTTGCGACGACGTCGTCTACTTTATATTTGCCGTCAGCAACCCATTCAACAACCCCCGGCGTGTTGTCAGGTAGTGGCGGATATAATATGTAGTGCGTCATTAATTCAGTTTCTTTGACAATACCCAAAACGTCGCCAGGTTGTACTTCCTCACCAAGTTTAACCGTCGGCTTAAAGTCAAACACTGCGTCTAAATCCAACGGCGGCGCTTTATCGTAGCCAATGCCTCTGGCTATAAACGGCGACTTAGAGATCTCTTCTATATTTTTCAAAGGTCTCTGCACTCCGTCGTAGATTTTGCCAATTATCGTCGGCCCTAGCCATGCGCTAAGAGGCTCGCCTGTCCTCTCCACAGGCTCGCCTGGCTTTAGACCTGTGGTGTCTTCATATACTTGGATAAAGGCCTTGTCTCCTTGGACTCTGACTACTTCTCCAAAGAGTCTTATATCGCCTACGAAGACTAATTCGTACAACCTCGCGCCTGGTAGCTCAGCCTTTACGACGGGACCTGAGATATATTCAATCTTCCCCTTCATAGTGTAGCTTCATATAGTAGATGTTTTAACTCTTCTCTAAGGTTAGCTACTAAAGTCTCTATAGAGAAGTCCACCACCACAGAGCCGTCTTTTGATGATGCCACCACGCCGCCTTTTATATCTCTTTCAGACACTAACCCAGTTATACCCATTGACCTGGCTAAAGTCTCTACTACGCCTCTGTCTCTTGGCGATGTGTATATAATAATGTCTTTAGACTGTATATAGTCTGTTGACTTTTCTAATAGACTAGTTAAAAATTTAATATATCTCTCACTCCCTCTTAGCTTATCTATTTCATCAAATAGTGAATTTATAAAATCGTCTAGTATTTGTTCATAAATCTCTGCGATCTCTTTCCTTGATTGAATAACTGCGTCGTAAATAATTCTCTCTTTTTCTAAAAACACCTCACTTTCAACTTTACTTATTTGATCTAAAAACTTGTTTAAAACTAAATCTGTTTCTTTTCTAATTCTCGTCTCTATCTCAGTTAGAAGATTTCCTTTTAATTCCTCTAGTTCACGAATTTTTAATTTAATTAAGTCTTCAAAAAGTGACATGTGAAGATGTCTTTAGAGGCTTTATAAACTATCCTCCTAAAACTTGTCTAACTATTTGGAGATAATTCACATCTTTCTCCATCCCCTCTAATACGCTAGGGACTTCTACAAATAACTTCCGTGTATATTTAATTCTAATGTCATCTAGATCTTTTTTAATTTGTCTAGCTAAATTTGAAGTAATAAATACTACATCATATACATTAATATGTTTTATTATAAATTCTAAAACTTCTTCTGGCTTTTCTAAAACTTTTCATTCAAAACCCATGAGTTTTAAAAGAGCGACGGTGTATC
>CAMLLK010000162.1 GCA_946480885.1 uncultured Thermoproteales archaeon | reverse complement strand
CTTTAAACCTGCCGTCTCCCAACATTTCTATTATCTTGCCTAAGACCTCCCCCTCGCCAGGCAACCGGAACTCAGACATGGCACTACAGTAAGCAGATCTATAAAAGTTTATTATCCGGAGACGCGCCACTAGGGATTACGGCCGACGACCGCCTGCAATAGCCGATCTACTTCGCAACGCGATTTTATATGTATTAACGATTTTTAAATCACTTTCTAATAGATTCCGTGTTTACCTACTTCCTTAAGTGCGATGTTGAAAAGGCCAGGAGGTCCTTGATGGAAATTATAGAGTAGTGGAACTTGGCGGCGCCGTGAGGCTAGTGGAGAGCTTCATCGCCTTCTACGCGGGGGATATGCCGCTGTGTATGTACAAGAGCTGGAGAATGACTTATGCCGACGTCTCACAACTGGGCTTGGCTAAGGCGGAGGTCCTCGTGAGGAAGGAGGGGCTGTTAATTAGGCTCGTAAGGCCGGACGAGAAGCTGGGGCTTCCGGAGCTGGTAGAGGGCAGTCCCTTCGTAATACACGCAATGGATGTTAATGAAAACGGCGTGATATACCGCGTGTTTAGAATTGGGGGATACGTGGAGCTGGTGGCCAAGGGAGTCGCTGGTAGCATAAAGGAGGCCTTCCACCCCAAAAAGGGAGTTAACATCTTAATCGTCGATTTACCCCTCATGCCTAAATTCCAGCCCCTCTTTAACGAGGTGATAGAGCTGTCCAGAGAACACTACGTAGAGCTACACACGACAATGATTTCAGACGTGTGCCCTCTGTGCGGCGGCAGGATGGAGAAGAGGGGAAGGCTGGTGAGGTGTCCCACTTGCAAAATCCAGCTTAATAGAGACGTCAACGCCGTGTGGGCCCTGGCGAGAAATATCGTCAGGAGGCTGGGCAGAGAGCAACAACTGGCCGAGCTCAGGGAGATATTTCGCCTATACTACCCAAACGTATAGACGGCGTTTCCAGCCTCTTAGGCCAAGCCCCTTAGCCTCCAGACCCGTTGCAGGGATAAATGCAGGGCAGGCTACCACGGTCATTAAAGCTACATACAACTACAGCCCGCATAAACGCGAAGGGAATCCTCAAGGTGGCAATGTTTTTAAGCCTGTTTTTTTGAGTCATGGTGTCCAGCAAGGCTATAATGTTGGCGTTAATAGGGTTGGTGATCCTCGTATTTGCAAGGGCTGGGGGAATAGCGGTGTATATTAATAGTAGCGTGGAGATCCCGCCCCTGGCGTATTACGACGGAAAGGCGCTGAGGCCAGTCCATGTGGCATACGTGGGGGAGTGGGACAGGGCGTTTTGGTATGAGGCCAACGCCACTGTTAATATACCCACGTGGAGTTTTAAAAAAGCCGTAATTTACCTACCGCGCGAAGCCCTCGGGACTAGAGCCCCGCCTAACTTCAAGAGGGGAGTCCTCCGCGTATATATAAATAATACTGTAGTAGAGCTCGTTGAGGCACCGCCAGAGGTAATAGCCACTTACAGCTATTTAAAGCCAGGCGAGGAGATAAAGGCTAGTAAGGCCAAAGCCACGTGGATCAAGCCGCCAGTTGGAAGAGGACCAGCGGAGAGGGATAAGGAGCAGAACGGGAGAGACGCTACTGACAAATTCAGCTCTGCCCTACAAGCGTCTCAAGCGTCTTCTGTTGTCTTTCCAGACGGCGCCTTTATATACAAGCAGTTTAACGGGTTGGTTAACAGTAACAGTGAGCGGTGTCTGGAGGTTTTGAGGACTGACTCCTACAGCCCGCCAGATAATCCGACAGTGGCCTCTGTTGGTTACAACGCCACTTACGTGTGGAGGACTGCGTGGTATGTATTTACCAGTAGTCTCAGCAGCGGGACAGTTGCGGGGAAGGGGGTAATTAAAGTGTGGGAGGTGGACCCGGCGACGCTAAATAAGAAGTATCTCTTGGGGGCGTGGTCTGTGGATTTGAGAAACGGCTACGTCACGTTCACCACTTCAATCTCTCTGAACTGGCCCGATAAGTTCATAGGCTTAGAGCTGTGTTTCGCCCCCAGCGTCAGCGCCACGTATACAGTAGGCGCAAACGCCACTCTAGGCTTTAGGAAAAACGCCATATCAATTGCCATGGGGAGTTACTCGCTTGGGGTTGTCCCAGTAGACAGGACGCAATATGTGGGTGGCGTTTTGTATTACCAAGTCCTTCGACCCCCCATTAGGAATATTATTTTTGGTCCATTTACTCTAGCTGACGGTTATTACGGCCAGACGCTGAACTTAGATATGACCGTATACGTGCCGTGGAGCACATCACAATGCCCGACGCTTGTAGTGACGACATACGTGGGAGATTTAGCCCACATGCAAATCGACTCGATCTCCTTTACGGCATCTGGGTACGGCAACGGCGCGTGTAGATATGAGGTGAGGAGGACGGTCACGCTCAGCTCTTCCGCAATCGGGTTCTGGTACGACGAGGCGAGGGCTAGGGACAAGGCCGTGGTTATAAGAGTTTCGTTTAACTACGACGTCTCAGAAGTGGTAATATACAGAGTGGACATCTCGGGATACAGATTTGCAGAAAACTACATAGATAAAAACGTTAACTCATGGCTGACCCTTGTACTCAGGGGCTACTACTCGCAGACGCTTAGTGCTTGCACTATGGCGAGGTTGCCGCAAGTGAACTATACAGTGGTCTTGGCCAATATAGAGACGTATAGCGCGGCAGCGGGAACAAGGCCCGCCGACTTCCTTGCCGTTAACGTAGGCGCTCCAAGTGGGTATAAAATACAGAGCGTGGAATTCCGCATTAGACCGTCTGCCGCATTTGCACCTCCTGTTAATGTGTACGTCAAGGGTACGAAGTTTGAAGAGCCCTGGTGGTTGACTTGGACGTTTAGAATTGCCCAAGCGATAAAGACGGTACTAGACTTCCTTGGCCTCATACCAGGTCCTTTGAGCTGGTTTATAGATAGAGTTTTTGATCTCCGCGGATTATTATACCCGGATTTGACTATTACGCAGACCGCTGATTATGTTGCTGTAACTTGGCGTGCTGGAGTGTACGACAGTTATTACCAAGCGGCGTTTGAAATTGGCGTGGCTAACGTAGACAGAGTGCTAGAGGCGACTAATGTATATGTCTCAAATTCTGCCTATTTGTGCATGTACGCGCCCATTTCATCACAGATGCCCAAGCTAGATACCAATGCCCCATTTGATACCCAATACCTCAGACACTGGGTATACGGCATAAGGGTTACCCGTGACATCCCGTTTATAGTAGATGCGGCTGGTTAGAGAGCTTGGCCTAAAATATTTGGCTTTTTCCCCAGCTATCCTAGCCTTTCCCTACCTTTCCTACGGGCCGCTGGTGAGCTGGGATCCCTCTTGGGGTTTTAGGATGGGGGTTGGAGATCGGAAGAGCGTCGTGTAGGGA
>CAMLLK010000161.1 GCA_946480885.1 uncultured Thermoproteales archaeon | reverse complement strand
ACTTTCCCTCCACGACGCTCTTCCGATCTAGGCGCGGGCGGCGGCGCCCTTGCCAAGGCCGCTCTCTCAATGCCGGCGGCCCTTCTGTATATAAAAGACGCCGCCAACGCCGCTATAAATGATATAAAGTAGGGAATCAACACGGCCAGTGGAATTAGGTAAGGCCATTGAGCCAAGGCGGCCGCCGCCACGGCTGTAAATATGGCGAGCCTCGCCACGCAGGGCATGTAGGGCACTAATAACGCAGTTAACACACGGTTGCCGTAGCCCCAGAGGACTTTGGCGCTGCCAACCGCGGGGACGTTACAAGAGGCCCCCGCCAATAGACACACCACGCCGCGGGGCGGAACCCCGACGGCGGCCAACATGCCCCCCACCCCCCTAGACAACGCCCCTATGAGCCCACTGTCTTCATACAACGTCACCAAAGCCAAAGCCACGAAGACGTAGAGAGATATAGTCATTAACACCACGGCGCTCTCCCACAAGGCGTCTGCTATAAATGAATACAAAACCCCCGTGGCGTAGGCGCCGATCAGTCCTCTCACCACTCCATCGACCTCGTCAATTAGAGACACTAAAGAGACGGGCAGCTGCCCAAGGGGAGTCACCCCCTCTATCAACGCCATTAACAAGAGGGCAGTGACCACGCCGAGGGCAGCCATGGCGGCCGCGGCCAGCGGCCTATTCGCAGCCAGCCTCCCCACAGCCGAGGCGTAGAGAGGAGGCTCTAGCTTATAGTCAGCAACTACAGACTTCGGAACGCCGGCGGACAAGAGCTTCACTAATTTATCCACGCCGGACCCCCTCGCCGCCGACACATAGACCACAGGGGCAGAGAGGTATTTAGACAACTCCTCCTCGCCAAGTGGAGGCCTCCAGATGTCAGCCATATTGAAGACAACGACAGTGGGTCTATACTTCGATACAAACCTGGCAATTCTCAACGCCTCCTCTACTGCGTGGGGGGCGGCGACGACAATTACGCCGTCGTAGTCCCCCTTCTTCACCTCCTCAATAGCCACCCGCTCATCTTCATCCACAGGCCTCTCTATGTCTAAAACGCCGGGGAGGTCCACCACCTCAAACTGTCTATTCTTCGAAACCCCCCTGTGAATCTCTACAGTGGTGCCGGGGTAGTTGGCAGTCTTTACAAAAACCCCAGTCAAGGCATAGAAAAGTGTAGACTTGCCCACGTTGGGCGGGCCCACAATAGCGTATCTATACATAAAGACATTAACGTTGTTAATATTTAAATTTTTTCAAGAGTAGTCTTTACAAAGTAGACGACATTTCTAAAAAATAGAAATTTCTAACACAAACAAAACACTCCCCCAACTCGGCGCGTTGCGTAAACACTGATAATCACAAACCCCCAAGCGCCTTCTCGTAGGCGTCTGCGTCTAAAAGCCCGTGGCCAGACACGTTAACCACCACCACAGACCCCCTGGGGAGCCTCTTCGCCACGTCTAACGCAGCCTTTATGGCGTGGGCCGACTCGGGAGCTGGCACCACTCCCTCAGTCCTCGCGAAGAGCAGCGCCGCCTGCATCACCTCCTCTTGGCTATACGCCACGGCCTCCACTAGCCCAAGTCTCTTAAGTAGAGAAAGACTAGGAGCCGCCCCGTGGTACCTCAACCCCGCCGCGTGTACAGGAGGGGGCACGTAGCCATGACCCAGTGTGTACATCTTAATCATGGGGAGGACTCCCACTGCGTCTGGGAAGTCGTATCTATACTCCCCCGCCGTCAGTTTCGGCGCGGCTGTAGACTCAGCGGCGACGAACCTAGTCTTCTCAAACCCCTCCCCCCTCAGCCTCGCCCCCAGCATGGGGTATACAAAACCGCCGAAGTTAGACCCCCCACCTACACATGCAACCGCGACGTCGGGCTCCTCGGGGAGTTGTTTCATTACCTCAAGCCCAATTACAGACTGGTGGAGTAGTACAAACTCCATGACGCTCCCAGGTAGATACCGCCTCCTCTCCCCAGAGAGGACGTACTCCACAGCCTCGGAGATCGCAATGCCAAGAGACCCCGGGTGGTCCGGCCTGTAGTGCCTACGCCCAGCCTCAGTCACCTCGCTAGGGCTTGGGTAGACAGTGGCGCCGTAGCTCTTCATAAAGACTAACCTCTGCCTCTTAGAGCTATAAGACGACCTAGTCATAAATATAACAGCCCTGAGGCCAAAAAGCGCCGCGGCGAGCGCTGTGGCCATACCCCACTGCCCAGCCCCAGTCTCAGTAGCCACCTCAACAGCCCCGTCTAACTTGGCGTAGTACGCCTGGGCCACCGCCGTGTTGATCTTATGCGACCCCACCGGCAGAACCCCCTCGTATTTATAATAAATCCTCACCCCGTTGCCCAAAGCCCTCTCCAACCCCTCCGCCCTAAACAACGGCGTAGGCCTCCCAATCCTCGCGTATACAGACCTCACCTCCTCAGGTATAGAAACCCAACGCTCGGCAGTAAACTCCTGGTCAATCAAAGCAGAGGGAAGAATTTTAGTCAATAGAGCAATTCTACTGTCGCCCTCGTCGGGGTCACGCGGGGGGGCAAGAGGCACTGGCAAATCGGCAGCTATATTGTACCACCTGTCCACCACCCCGAAGACATATGCCACCTACTACACACCTTTAAATCTTTTTCTAAATTTCTACATGCTAGTCAAAATCTGCGGACTAACAAGACAGATAGACGTAGAGATACTAGACGGAAGAGTAGAATACCTAGGCTTCATAATAGAGCCCACCAGCCCCCGGACAGTGACAAAAGAACAACTAAAGACACTAAGGACAGCTGTACAGAAAAGCACACCAGTACTAGTCACAGCCACCATCCCCCCCACAACAGCCGTAGACATAGCAGCCGAGACAGAGATACCAGTACTACAACACCACGGCCACTTAGACATAACACACTACGACTACGCCACCGCCAGAGGCATCAGAATAGCCCCCGTCGCCACCTACAAGCCAGGCACAGACCTTAGACAAATAGTAGAGAGACTATTAAAAACCCCCCACGAATACGTCCTCGTCGACGCAGACAAAAAACAAAAAGAAAAATACGAAGGCGGCCTCAAAGTACCACTAACAGCCATGCGCCAAGTAGCCCACCTAGGAAAAGTAGCCCTAGCCGGAGGCATAACACCAAACAACGCCCACCTAGTAGCCCAACTAAAACCATACATGGTCGACATAGCCAGCGGAGTCGAAAAAAAACCAGGAGAAAAAGACCCACACCTAATAGAAAAACTACTAAAAACCCTCTTTCAATCCTCTTTTTGAGATTCACGCAGCCTTGACCGCCGCGTCGTAGTTGTCAGAATCAAACTCGTCTTTCAATCCTCTTTTTGAGATTCTGGTTAAATGTCGTAATCACCGTGCCATACTTAGCTATTGCCCCCCCTTTCAATCCT
>CAMLLK010000160.1 GCA_946480885.1 uncultured Thermoproteales archaeon | reverse complement strand
CTACACTCTTTCCCTACACGACGCTCTTCCGATCTACCTCTTTCCAACTCTCTCTTACGTATATCTGAAACCTCATGTGAGGCCAGCCGCCGCCTCTGCCGCAGCCACGGCTCTACAGACTACTTGAGCCGTGTCTAAACTCTCATCGCCTATTTTATAAACGCCACCTGCTTTTTCTAACAGCCATTTGTTTTTAAAATCTCCATGGGGAAAGCCGCCGACTACAACCACCGAGTTTATCAACGCCCTCCCCAAATCCCATAAACTCTTTCTCTCGCCACTTTCATGTAACACAAGCCAAATATCTCCCAGCTCTTTAAGTAGAGACCTCAAGTCTAATTTTTTTATTTTTAACAACGGAGGACGGCCTCTCGGCACTGCTCCCTCTTTAAATAATTGTTCAAACAAACCTACAAAGTTAATATAATTCTTGGGGATTCTCGTCGTGGGGTCGACCTCTATTACGTAGTCTCCATATGTGTGTATATACACGCGGCCCAGCCCCTTTTTATTTAGCAAACTGTATTGAAAAAATAAGAGAGATTGATGAACTATGTCCGGCCTTCCTCTTTTCGCCGCCTCTTGTAGATTCTTCATGGCGTGGTGGTGTCTCGCCCTGTCTAAAATAATTTCACCAGGCTGTTTTTTTCTCTTTTTTGAATCTGCCACCACTGAGGGGTGGCTCCACAACTCTCGAGGTATTAACTCCAACGAAGACTCTGCCAGTATTAAAATCACAGAGAGAAGCCCTTTTCTAACTCTTCTAAATCTTTTAAAATTGTATTAATGGTTCTTTCCAAAACCTCTAGTGGCGACCCTTTTCTAACCCCTATTTTGAAATATGTATTTTCTAACAAGGGATGGTCTACGTCAAGTTGGACGTATTGAACATCGGGGTCTTTTGAGAGATATTCAACTAATGGTGAGAATAATGTATATGTCTCGCCCTTTACTTTAATCTCTATACTTCTCTCGTCGATATTTAAAACCTCTATACTGAGCATAGGTATTTTTAAAAACTAATATTTAAATTTTTAAAAGTCTTAGTTTTGCCCGACTATAGTCTTCTCTTAAGCTAATTACTTTACCGCGGTTTAAGACGCCGGCCTCTACTAACCTCTCGACAGCTGCGTCGAGACTCAGCCCTCGGCTGTAGGCATATGCCACTACGATTTTTTTTGCGTGGGGAGTGAGGGGATATCTCTCTGCGTCTTGATACAGATTAGAGAGCTCCTCGGCGATTTTTAAAACTTCTTCATATTCTACCGCCGTCTCTAAATATCCGCCCTTTACTTTAGACTCAATCCCCCTTAGAGTTAATACATCTGCGATAAGATCTGGAGGTATGGGCCTCACAAGGTTTACATCTTTAAATAGAATAAGTAGTGGAATCTGTCTCTTTCCATATCCGCCTTTAGCTAAAGCGGCTAGTTTTTTAACAAGCGCCACAGCTTCTTTTAAATTTTCACCTTCTATTTGTACATATACATGAGTTAATCTAGTAGTCACTATATAATTTCCCCTTAGGTGTTTTTCTAAAAACAATATAAATCTCTCAACTTCATCTCTTTGCCTAAATTTAAAAGATAGAGTTACATACACAGAAATGTAATAAGAGACAAAAAATTTTATAGTTTATATTGAGACATAGCTGTGAGACGCGTCGTCGCACCTGGAGAGTTAGTGGCCAGTGCCGAAGAATTTGAAGTAAAAGGCGCCGTCTATGTACAAAACTACGACTACATAGCAGCCGTCACCGGAGTGGCTATGTGCGAGAGAAAAAGCCATTTGTGTTTTGTAAAACCTTTTAGGTCGCCACATATGCCGAAGACAGGCTCAGTTGTGTACTGCCAAGTTGTAGGTAAGGGGAGGAGGGGGTATTTACTTCGATGTTTTGCAACTGAGGGCGACAAAGGCGTTGAGGAGTTTAAATACTTCTACACAGCTACGACGCCATATTTCTTCTCAGACGGCGAGCTGGGCGTAGGGGATTACATCAGAGGGCGGGTAGTCTCTACATACGGCCCACCGTTTGTAGTGTCCATTAGGGGACACACCTACGGCTCTGTGTTGTCTAGATGTCCAAGATGTGGCTCTGTGTTGAAAAGAAAAGGTTCTGTTCTACAATGCATATCCTGCGGCACAGAGGTGAGGAGAAAAATAGCTATTGGATACTACACTGTATAGTTTATAAATCTCCTAGTTTTTAAAAACGTGGAAGAGGCGTTGAAAGAGTTAAGGCAGTACTGGGACCAGTTTCTAAACTCTAAAATCGCCAAGGAGTATAATAAAGAAGTAACTATGTTTGAAAAATGGCTGAGGCGCATGGGGGGGAAGTTATTAATGCTGAGAGCGAGAGAGGCCGCCGATAGAGGTAACCCCGTGGCTAAAGACTACCCCGTCCAGTACATCACTGGTTTAATTAGACGAGGGCAGGCAAAAATTTTAGTAAATATGTTCGCTGCGTATTTAGTAGAGAAGGGGATGGCCACTCAGTACTATTTGATAAAAAATAAATACGTCGCCGGGGGGGAGTCTATAGCCACGTGGCTTAGAGTATTGAGGAAGATGTGAGATGATGCCGGTCTTAAGGACTGAAATATGAAGAAGAACCCACGAACTGACTACAACACCCCTATTCTACTTAACAAATCCATGGCGCTATAGCCCTCTCTCAATTTTACATATGCTTTTTTCTCGCCTCTAGGCGTTATGACTACGTTGACTTTTTCTACTTTTACTCCGTATAGCCTCTGAATTTCGTTGGCTATCTGTTTTTTAGTGGCGCCTCTGTCTACGACTACAGTTATCTTATTCTCTCTCTCGGCGAGTCTCAACGCCTTTTCTGTAATTACGAAGTTTTTTATCATAACCTCCTCAATTTCTCAATAGCAGAATATGTCCACAACGTCAATCTACCGGGGACCCCTCCGGGCGCTAGTACCAACATATTGAGATACTCTACAGGCACTACGTCGACACCTGGGAAATTCCTAACGGCGGCCGCCAAAGGAGTTTTTACTTCAGACACCACTACTAAAACGCTCTTAGGCTCTTTATACCTCCTCCCCCTCATCTTCCCCTTGCCTGCTCTAATTTTTGTACCTTCATACGCCCTCTCTACGTCTAGCCAAAGGCCAAGCGCCTCGAACAACTTCTTAGCCTTTTGAGCTCTATTTATCTTCTCCGCCTCGTCCACCACTACTACCGGTAGAGACGGCACTTTGTCTATGATGTGGCCTCTGGAGGAGACCCAGCTCCTATAGGCAGTGGCGGCGATGGCGGATCTAATGGCCAAGGCCTTCTCTTTTTTGTTAATTTCTTCATGTAGTTTTTTCTCTACTTTGGGGGGGTGGGCCCTCCTGCCGCCTCTAGTATTTGGTGCAAAGCAGCCGCGGGGCCACAAAGACCCCTTATACCTAGGAATTCTCGCTATCCCC
>CAMLLK010000159.1 GCA_946480885.1 uncultured Thermoproteales archaeon | reverse complement strand
AGAGGTGGTCTAAAAGCAAGTTGGGGAATAAGACTGTGGCGTCTCCCTCTGGGAGGAAAGTAGTGCTGTCGAGCGATTTGATAAGGTCATTGACAAAAATTAGAGGAGAAATTAAAAGACCTGGCCTCGTCGCCGGAAGTAGAGTGGCGGCGTTTATATGTAACAAACCGACTTGTCTAAGACTTAGTGCTGCATATCTATGCGACTACTTAGAGACAACTAAAGTAGCGGTGTTTTCTATATACCCATACATTGGCTACGTCGCTAAACAAATGGGATGTGAAGTAGAGGAGGTGGTGATGCCTGCGTCAAAATTGGGAGAGGACTATGTGTTGGAAGAGAGTTTGTCAAAGGTAGGCGAGACATCTGTGGTGTCTGTATACGGCCTCGAAGAGGTGTATTATACATATGGTCCAGAGCGTGTGGCGTATATTTTAGACTATATACATAGCGCTTTGCCTGAATCTGCTCTGTTGGCTACGTTTATGGGAATGGAGCCGGTTGTAGAGTTATTAACTCTTTTTAATACTGTGTGGCGGTACCTACCAGATAGAGCAGAGATTGTGCAATCTGCATATGGCTGGCCTGTTAGATATTTAAAAATTAGAGAAGAGGAGGGAGTGTTCTACTTGTCATAACTTTAATATCACTTATTGAAAACATCTGTGGATCCTAAACACGCAATTGTTGATATTTTGAGAAGAGAGGGCCCCATGCCTATCTACAGATTAGCAAAAGAGCTAGGCCTCTCCTACGGCGCAACTCAGTGGTACGTCTTTACGCTTGAGAGAGAGGGAGTTGTGGAGACAGCAAAAGTGGGGAAGAGGAGGTATGTAATGCTAAAGACCGCAGACTGGATGAGCAATATAAAGGTGTCAGATGTATTAGAAGAGTTTATGCTCACGTTAGCGGCTTTCGGCGTCAAGCCAGACATGGCTATAAAAGAGGCTATAGATATCCTAGAGAAAAAGGCGCCGCACGTCGCCGAGCTCCTCCAAAAGATGATAGAAAAGAAATAATTGTCACACTACCTTACCCGGGTTGAGGACGTTGTATGGGTCAAACAACTTCTTTAACTCTGCCATATATTTCAAAACCTCCTTGCCTAGTTCAATAGCTATAAGTTCTTTCTTCAAAACTCCAACACCGTGTTCGGCGGAGGTGGTACCGCCTAGTTCTACTACTACTTTCGCCATCTCTTTTAAAAACTTGTTGAGTTTTTCCACACTCTCATCTTTTCTAAACCAGGTGGCTGGGTGTATATTGCCATCTCCTACGTGGCCGCCTAGGAGTAATGGAACATTGTGGCGAGATGCTAAGGCTCTTAGCGTACGCACTGCCTCTGGGAGTTTAGATATGGGAACAGCCACGTCTTCAATTATTAAAGTCCCTCCCTCTCTCTGTGCTAGAGAGATTTGGCCGTAGAACAGCCGCCTCCGTGGCTCTAGTAATTTCATAGAGGCCTCCCACCCAGTGGCTACTTGCGCCAGGCGGCCCCTCACTATCTTTAACACTCTGTCTAGAATTACCTCCTCTAAGCCTTTGTAAGCCTCGACTCCTATGAATAACGCATTTTTCTCCTCTAGCCCCACCACCGGCGCGGTGGTGGCGTCTAAAAACTCTGCAAACAAAGGCACTATGCCGGCGGAGCGTATCTTCACTATGTCTTCTACTAATTTCTCAACGTCGTCGTAGTATAACAAAGCCGCAGCGGCTGATTCAGGTATAGGCGCAAGTTTTAAGACAGCCTCGGTCACTAAGCCGAGAGTCCCCTCGCTCCCAACAAACAGCCGAACTAAATCATATCCATTACGACATTTATAAGTCCTACACCCAATCTTCAACACGTCCCCCCTCCCAGTCACCACTCTAAGGCCGAGGACCCAATCTCTCATAGAGCCATACTTCACCCCCCTCATCCCACCAGCTCCGTTTGCCACGGCTCCGCCCACAGTGGCAGCTCTCACAGAGCCGGGGTCTATGGGGAAGAAAAAGCCGTATCTATACAACTCGCCGTTGAGTTCGTCGAGTCTAACGCCAGGTTGACAAATCGCCACTCCATCTACTGGTTGGATTTCGAATCTAGTCATTTTTTCAAAACTAACGACTACGCCCGGCCTTGTAACTGCGGCGTTGCCCGATAGACTCGTGGCGCTGCCTTGTGGAAATAAAGCCACTCTATTTTCAATAGCCCACTTTACTAAATCTACCACCTCCCCCTCATCTACGGGGAAGACAACACCCAAGACGTTAGTCTCTGGAGGGGCGAGAGAGGCATCTCTTGCGTATAAAGAGACTAAGACAGGATCGTCTATAAAACGGTCCCCAAACTCTCTTTTTAAAAACTCCATACCTCAACGGTGACATTTCTTTAAAGCTTTAACCGCCTTTGAACAACATGGCGGGCCCGGTGGGATTTGAACCCACGACTTCCGCTTGGCGATCCAAACTGCGGCTCCGAAGGCCGCCGCTTCGGCCCAGCAAAGCTGTCTAACCGGGCTGAGCTACGGGCCCTTGAACACAGCACTTGGCAGAATTTTTTATTTTTTTCGCCGTATTGCTGCCACTAATTTTTTAAACTAAAGCAGTTATTTACAAGGGGCGTGGGGCTGCGCGGCGTGCCTGCCGCGCTCCGCATGAAGCGGACCTAGGCTAGGGGGCCCGTAACTGAGGCCGGGCGGCGTCTACGCCCGGCGGACTGTCTAGGCTTACCGAGGACCCCCGGTCCAGGTGGGCGCCGATCCCCAAGCTACCTCGGCCGTAGGGCCGGGGGGACTTGGGTACGTAGGGAAACGGCGGAGGTCCGGGAGGGAGCACGCCTAACCTACGGTCGGCGCGTTGCCTGGGGCGCCGGGGTGAGAGACGCCTAGACAGACGCCGGGTGTAGACGTCGTCGGTCTCAGGTCGCCGCCCCGTTAAAGAATGTGTACTCCACTATGGGATAGGTAAACATCTACTTCAAGCCTTACGCCGTATTTATCTGGAATATAGATGCCCGGCTCTATTGTAAATACCATACCTGGCATCAACACATGGGGGGAGTTAGGCGAAACGTCTGGAGGCTCATGTATCTCTAAACCCAGCCCGTGCCCCGTCCTATGTATAAAAAACTGACCGTAGCCTCTCTGAGAGATAAATGAACGGGCGGCGCTATCCACCTCTGACGCATAGACGCCGGGGCGTATGGCTGCAATGGCTCTTTCTTGTGCTTCTTTAACTACGTCGTAAATCTCTCTATATAAAGGCGGCTCTTCTCCATAGAAAAATGAAAAAGTCAAATCGCCGTAGTATCCTCTATACGACGCAGAGACATCTAAGACTACGGCTTCACCAAATTGTAGTTTTTTCCCAGTGGGGCCTTGGTGTGGATAGGCAGTGTTTACGCCGAATTGTACAAGAACTGGCCCAGGTTCAAGACCTCTTTCAACTAAAACCCTCTTTATCTCTAACGCCAAG
>CAMLLK010000158.1 GCA_946480885.1 uncultured Thermoproteales archaeon | reverse complement strand
CACCCCCCCCCCCCCGACCACACCACTCTTTCCCTACACGACGCTCTTCCGATCTTTCTTCATACATCACTTTGTTGCCTCAATCTCTTATAGTTTTCTATTTCAGCCTTCACTCTATCGGTCAACCCCATTACGTGACTCTCTGCCTCGATTTTTTTAATTAAACCAGCAAGAAAAACTTCGTCTTGTGGATTTTTACACCGGATCCAAACTCTGCCGTTTTGGCCTACTGCAATGTCGCAGCCGAGTTCTAATAGGTTATTTAACATAGTCCCCTTTTTCCCAATAACTCTTGGGATTTTTACAGGCGCTATCTCTACTACAGACCCTCTCTCTACCTTGCCTACTCTCTCTTCTTTTAGTGTAAGAATGATGGGGTACTCGTCGGTTAGATCTACGTCTTTTACCTTAGCCACAACTACATCGCCTATGTTTAAAAACGTAGTCAATGGTGTTGTTTCTATGTCTATATGTCTATGTAACGCCTCGCCTAGTGGTAGATACGCAGACATAAACGACCTCACGTCGACTTCCCATCCTGTGGCTAGCACATCTGTGACGTATCCCACTACCACGTCTCCTTTCTTTGGCTTGTAAACTCCCTCTAGGGGGACTATTACAACTACGTCTTCTCTAAACTCTACAAGTCCCACTACCATACTTCTATACCTCCCGTTGTCGAGATATACAGGCCCTTCGACTTTACTATCTGCCGTTGCTATCACGTCTCCGGGGAATATTAACTGGCGGGGGGTTACGAAATACATCAGTATATAATCTCTAGTATTCTAACGTCGGCGTCTCCATGTGTTATGTCATTAATTCTCGATATCAACACGTCTTGGAGGCCGGCTGGGATCTCTAACAAAGCCTCCCAAGTGCCGTCTGTTCTGTATCTCTCATTCACCACTTTTGCAAATTTAACTACTACGCCTTTGACTCTCTGTGCATGTGTAGACGAAATAGATATTGCAACGCGGGCAGTCGCCACTTTGATGGGAATAATCCTTTGTATTTCTTTTAAGACTTCTTGTACTTGCTCCTCTACTGACTTAAAGGGATCTATAGAGACGCGTGCTTGTTCAATCGCGTTTTCTACTCTCTGCGGCGGAATTGGAGTCTTCGTCCGAACGTCTATACAATTTCTAGAGATCCACTCTATTATCTGTCTCTTTTTATCTTCAATAAGTTTTCTCCTCTGTTCAGCTGTCAGAGGGATCTCGCCCTCTTTGATGATAATCTCTGCGATTTTTCTAACGTCAGTAGTCCCAAAGACCCTTTTCAAAGACTGTTCAGAAGCCCTGAGCCCTTTTTTTGCATCTTTGTAAATTTCTTCATGTACGAGCACTTTATCGAGTCCCAGCTGTTTCCCTAATCTAATCTCAAGCGCTGCGTCGGGGTCTATTAATATTTCAAAATGTTCTCCCTGTCTATCAAGTTTAGCCACGGCGACTTTTTTTGTCATCATTAGGTTTTCTTGAAGTGTTTAAATCTTTAGCCTGCCTCTAGACATTTTGCAATTTCTGATATTTTAGTAGCTACTTCTATAGCGTTGCTGCCAAAGACGTATGCATTTGGCTCAATTCCACTGCCACCTTTATCATACACCACATCGTATAGATTTGATCTAAATACCGAAGTTATGTTTATTATTATATCATCTTCACTATTGCTAGGCCCCACTGTTGTAGAGCGAAATTTTTCACTAACACAAGTCTCGGCTACATACGCAATATTTGCCACTGCCTTGACCCCCGGCTGTAATTTATTAACTTCAATTAGTAGTTTTGACAGAAATCTAGAAGCGTGAGGCCTCGGCTTTCCTCTTACGACAAGTTGCCTATTTTCCACATATATCCTGCCCGGGAAGCTCACAGGTCCTTCAAGTCCAAGCTCTACAATATTTGATAATACTTTAGGTATTAATCTATAGCAATTTTGACATCTTTTTAGAATTTCAAAACCGAGTTCTACATTTCTAGAAGTCTCTGTATATATCTGAAGATCTCTACATATTTCACAAGTTGGTGAAACGCCGTGTCGTATTCTATGTAATGTACAGATTCTCAGACTGGAGAGTAGCGTAACTGCGTAGTTGTTGACGTATCTGAGGAATTCCTCTACTGTCGTAGATTCTATCAATACAATTGCTACATTTACTAAACTCTGCAACTCATGTCTATCTATTATCTTCAATAACTTTTCTTCATAGTAACTTTTTGGATTCTTTAGATATACACTCACAGCGGGTTGTGTAATTCCAAGTATTTGTCCAATACGACTTTGTGAATATCCACGTCTTGTTAATTCATGTGCTAAAATTCCCTTAAGTGGCGAGAGAAATACCTCTACTACAAATTCAAACGGTAGCACAGTACCATTTTTTTAAGATATTAAGTACTTACTCGCCATGGTCGAGTATGTAGAGGTTGGCATAGACGGCAAAAAAGACGGCGTTAAATTGACAAGTCTAACTTTTCTAATAGGCTCAGGTAAGTCTCTATTTCTAGAAGTAGTATATAGAGTCTTGTCTAACGTAGGTAGAAAGATTCCAAGTATTAAAAGAGATTGGTACTTCTATGCAGAGAGCGGCGGCGTATCTCTATCTATATCTGTAAATAAGAGTCGTTATAGACAGACTATAACAACACAAGGTGAAGAGGTAGTATTTGAATACATCCCATCGAGAAAAGTTCATAGGATAATTAAACCGATAGAAACGACCGTGGCGGCTGCTAATATTGTAATACCTGAAATTAAGACCGAGGAGCACGTATCTATAGTGGCTGAGGAAGATATAGAGAGGCTTAACGATTTATTGACGAAAGCTAGAAGGGGTATTGGTGTCCGAGTACAAATGCTAGGGCCGTACGTAAGCCCAATGTCGTTGATAGATGCTGACATTAAATACAGCGGCTTGGATAGACATGGAAAAAACCTCCCCCTAGTGTTGTCATACCTGTCGCTTTACAGCCCGGCCTCGTACGATTATATAAGAAACATAGCGAAGAAGTTCGGATTTAGTCTCTCTGTAGGAGTTGCCAAACCTGGAAAAGTGGGTGTACTCATATCTACAAGAGCTTTTAAATTGCCCCTGGCAAAGGCTCCTTGTTCTTTAAAATATGTGTTGACTATAGCCACTGCGCTCGAACTCAAACCTGACTTGTTAATAATTGACAACTTTGACTACTGTTTAACACGTAAAGCAGTAGAAATACTTAGTACAATTCTACGCCAAAAAGATACTAGAGTTATGGCTGAGATACATAATGAAGAAATTGCCGATT
This sequence comes from uncultured Thermoproteales archaeon, assembly GCA_946480885.1. The sequence continues at coordinate 187 of CAMLLK010000158.1, read as the reverse complement.
GGTTTAATATACCTAATAAAAATATCGTAAGTATCGATTTGTAGACGTATTGTATACGTTTACGTAACTAATTTTTTTAACTCTTCAAGAGTTGACAAAAGTATCTTTAATTCATCTATTTCACGCCTAGCCAACTCTTCTGCTTCAGTGATGACATCAGGTGAGGGACCTCCTACAGATCGGAAGA
>CAMLLK010000157.1 GCA_946480885.1 uncultured Thermoproteales archaeon | reverse complement strand
ACCTAAGAGGGACGAAGTTAAACAATAACTCTCTGGCGTTTATCTGTACTGCGAATTTTACAGCCGTGGCGTTGGGCAGAGCCAGTCTGGCGTACTCAGGTCTATAGGACTCTCTAAGTTTTAGATACTCTCTATAGGCCTCCTCCAAGGCCTCTCTTGGGAAGCCTCTAGGCGCTATAAACCTAATTTCTCTCTTTGTGTAGTCTACATACCTCTGCGACTCTGCCCAATACGAAGCCACTCTGTGGCGAATAAATTGTGTATGGCAAGCCCTTGAACACTCCACGAGGAACTGGGCACCCATGAATTCAAAAACAGACCAGTGCCCCCTTCTATAAAACGCAGAGACTCTACGCCTGACAGTCTCCACGTCGGGCTCCCCCCCAGAGTCTCTATACAAGACGTCGGCAAGAGAAGCTATGAGAGACTCAGAGCCCCAGCTCCCCAAGAGATAAACCACAGGGCTCTCTCTCACAATCATGACAGTATCTATACGCAAATCTTTAACACTTTTCTATTACTACTTATATATCACAGATTCTCGACGGATGTGATTAATATTAGTTTTATAAATGTGACTATCCCCCCCGCTCTCAACGAGACTTTGTATATTTTAAACAAGACTAGAGAGGGACCTGTCACTATCTCTAACGCCCCCCCGATACCGCAGTGGATACAAGATATGTTTCTACTTTTCTACTCTGTACTTCTACTCCTAGCTATTTTACTTATGTCGCACTATATCTACTACGCACGGCATGTAAAAGAACTTGTGTGGGACCCCCCCTCTAATAGTTCCACCCCTCTTTCTATTATAATACCTGTTAAAAATGAAAATGTTGAAGTTATTAAAAACGCAGTGGAGAGACTCCGGGGTTTAGTTTGTGAAAATTCAGAGATTGTAATAGTTTCAGACGACCCGCCCGAGGCGTTTGAAAAAATTAAAAAGGCGTTGGAGGGGCTGCCTAATGTAAAAATACTTAGGAGGCCCTCTCCCAGCGGCTATAAAGGCACGGCGTTGAACTGGGCTGTTGAATACGCCGGGGGAGACGTCTTGTTGTTTCTAGACGTAGACAGCATCCCTCCCGTGGATATATGCCAAAGGGCCAGGTCTGTGGGGGAGAGAGAGATTTTGTTCATGGGGTGGGACGGCTACACGCCTATAAAGACGCCCGTGGGGTTGATTCAATTATTTCTCTACAAATACCTACTCTACTACGTGGCGATTATTGGACGACATAATACAAAACACCCAGTCTTCGCCCTCGGATCCGGCATTGCTATACGTAAAAAATTTCTAAAGGAGCTAGGCGGCTTTTGCAACTGTACTGCAGACGACTACGACATATCTTTTAAGACTTATCTACACGGCGGGAGGGTGGCGTACGCCCCGGGCCCGCCTGTTTATGTCGAAGTACCCGCTGGCTACACCGCCTTTAAGAAACAATACGCCAGGTGGACTTATAACTCAGCCTATCTACTCGCTCTCTACTTTACAAAAATATGGAAGTTAAAAATGCCCCTAGTCTATAAATTGAGTATTTTCTTAAACATCGCCACCCACCCCTTGATGATTTTAACTACTTTGGCCACAATGGCGGCGGGGGTCGCCATGGGTTACATGGGCATTTTACTACCCCCCCTATACATACTACTACTTCAGTCTATACTCTTCGCCATAGCGTTAATCCATACTTATTATGTATATAAACTGGCGCGGCGAGATGGCTATAGGTTTTGGAGTGTGGCGGGGCTTTTGGCGAAATCTACGGCGCTGTTAATTACGCTCAGTCCCTACCTCTCTTTCTACGTACTCCTAGGTATTTTGAGGCGGAGAATTAGGTGGTTAGTCACGCCTAAGGGAGTCTCTGCATTAATGGGAGGAGCTTGGGGGCTATATGAAGTATCTACGGTGGCAGTCCTCGGGTCTTTATTGGCTGCCGCTGTATACAGTGGAAATTATATATTTGTCACAAACATATTGTTTCTACTGACTGTTTTTCTCTACACCTACCTAAGGGTCGCTATCCCCTCTTCACAATTGGGTAGGGGATGACGTCTTTAATAGACTCTGCGTTTGTGACTATCATAGCCAATCTGTCAATCCCAACTCCTACCCCTCCGGTAGGCGGCATCCCAAATGACAGCTCCTCTACGAAGTCCCAGTCTAATGGGTGCGCCTCCTCTTTTGGGAACAATTCCTCTTCTCTTTTGAAGTATTCGTACTGTCTCACTGGGTCGTTTAACTCTGTATAGGCATTTGCCACCTCGTGGCCGCCTACAAAGGCCTCGAATCTCTCCACAAGGCCTTCTTTTTCTCTATGTGGCTTACACAACGGCGTAGACTCCTCTGTGTAGTCTAATACAAAAGTGGGGGAGATGAGTTTTTTCTCCACCAGCTTCTCAAATAGTTTCACTAAGGCGACGCCTCTGTTGTAGACTTTTATAGATACGTGGAGCTGCCGCAACATGTCTTTAATCTGGTCGTCGGTTAGTTTGTCCGGGTCGACGTTTCCGTATTCCCTCAAGGCGTCGTGGAGAGACACACGCCGCCAAGGCGGGGAGAAGTTGATATTCCATTCTCTGTATTTTACAACCCCCGTGCCCAATACTGTAGATACAGCTTCGTAGATCACCTCCTCTGTTAGGTTCATAATGTCTTTATAGTCGGCGTATGCTTGATAGGCCTCCATAGACCAAAACTCTGGGTTATGTAACGCGTCTATATCTTCATTTCGGAACTGAGGCCCTACTTCAAAGACTTTTGAAAACCCAGCGATTATATACCTCTTGAGGTACAGCTCTGGAGAGATTCTTAGGTACCACTCTTCGTCGATAGCCCAGATTTTTGTAGTAAAAGGCCTAGCCGCAGCTCCGCCGTAGATGGGCTGGAGTACTGGGGTGGGGATTTCGATAAATCCCCTCTTCCACATAGCCTCGCGGAGTGCTTGGATTAGTCTAGCCCTCGTGGCTATGCGCCACCTCAGCTGGATGTCGAGTAACATCGCCACAGAGCGGTATTTCATATAGAAAGGCGAGTCTCTATCCACCTTCCCCCACTCTGGGAGAGACTGAGCCGCCTTGGAGAGTAAGACTATTGAAGCCGCCCTGACTGCGTAGTCACCTCTCTGTGTCTTAACAATGGGGCCCTCAACCCCGAGGTAGTCCCCCCTCCACACTAAGTCAAGTAGAGGCGTCTTAGGATCCGCCATGACTTGAAACCTAGCTCCGTCTTCGTAGAGGTCGAGAAAGACTACGTTGGGGTGTCTCCTAATGTCTGTGACACGACCTGCGGTTTTTATCACCATACCCACCCAAGGCTCTAACAACGCCTGTCTCCTAAGCTCGTTGAGAGTCTTCACAGTATGGGTAGGGGCGAAGTGGTGGGGGTACGGTTGCACTCCCCTTCTTTTGACCTCGTCGATTATCTTACGCCACTCTGTCACTCTCTCTCTATCCATCGCAGATGCGAACCAACTATT
>CAMLLK010000156.1 GCA_946480885.1 uncultured Thermoproteales archaeon | reverse complement strand
CTCGCCCCCTAGCCCTCGGACTGGGCGCCCCCAGGGTAGCGCTGCGCGGGCATTGAAGCTACCTAGCCGCCAGGGGGTTGGTGAAGCCTAGGCGTGTAGAGACATGAAGTGTCCATACTGCGGCGCCGAGTTTCAAGCCCCGCCGGGTAAGAAATTATACATATGTCCATACTGCGGCACTGTAGTCAGCGAAGGCAAGTCTATGGAGAACGTCTACATCTTCAAACCCACTGTGGATAAAACCACAGCCTTTAGACGTGTGCTAAACTTTAGGCCAGTGGCGTCTCCACGAGACTTAGACACCGCCACGCCCACCTCTGCAGAGCTGCACTTCCTACCTCTCTACCTCTACCATGTAGTTTTCTACCCATTTACAGATTTGGAGACAGACGTGGCGGCCCTCGCGTTGTCTAAGCCGCCTTTTACACTACCCAAAAGTTTTAAATTCCCAGCCCGTTGGAGGACGCCGTTTAAGCCGTCTTTAGAGCGGATAGGCGTTTTCCACACCCCCGACTTAGAAGTGGACGAGGCGTTTGAAAAAATTGGCGACGTATTAGAGGAGGCTAGGCTATACGCCTCGGTTTTTAAAAGTAAAGTGGATATAGATCGCCGATTCCTCGGCGTGGCGTACTACCCCTTCTGGGTACTTGAATATAGATACAAAAACTCTACGTACAAGTCTGTAGTGGACGCAGTAGAGGGCTTTGTCTTATACATGGAGTACCCCATCGCCGCGAGGGGGCGGCTGACGAAATTAGGATTGGCCGCCGCCATATCTTCTGCAGCTAGTCTAGTGGGTGCGGGTGTAGCCGCCTTCCTGGGATTGTCTATTTTGCTCGGCGCATTGGGCGGGGCGGCGGCCAGCGGCGGGGCTGCTCTAAGACTTTTAAAAATAACCGCGGCGAGGCGTGGTATATATGTGGCGGAAACTAGGCTATAGCCTCGTTATATTTTTACTAATCACAGCTGCTATTTTCTATTTCTACTCCACAGCGCCGCGTCAAATAGCGGATATAGATTTAACAAGCCCAGCCCCAGTTGAGGCGACATACGCAGTGGAGATAAACTATACAATTAATGTAAAAATCTCGGCGGCTGGTGTGTCTATGGCTCTCTCCGGCTGGAGTGTAGTGGGTATAGGCCCCTGGGGCAACTATACCGTTGGCAAATTAACATATGGCCCTCCGCCCACTGAGATATCTTTCTGGGGCGCCACAGAGGGCGGCGATGCGTATGTACGACACTGCCTCCCCGCCGGCTGTAGAGTAGAGAAGTCTAGAGGTCTCCATCTCTACACAATACACGGCGTGAACTCGACAGTCTACACAAGAGGAGTGTGTATACACATGGGGCTTGAGGGGGAATATGTAGAAGAGCATGGCATATTAGACACAGACGCCCTGGCGGAGTTTGTGCCAGGAGTTGGAGAGGGGACTGCAGAGTATAAATCTACAAAGTGTGTATACCGAGGAGTCCCTCTCGTTGAGGACACGTTGGTGAAATTAAAGGCGGAGGTATACGGCCAGCTCCTTTACGTAACTATTGAAATTCGACGCGTGGCCACGTCGATAGGTCAATACAGTGAAGAGAAGTATAGAGAATTGTTAAATTTTGTAAAAAGGGGTTAACACCTCTTTAGTTTAGCGAAGTGTCGGAACACTTCTTCTATAGAGACCCCCTTAGTTAAAAACTCCTCTAGGTGGTACTCTGTGGGTATGCCGGCGTCGATCAAAAGCTTCGCCGCCTCGTATATATCCACGTCGTGTTTATATATAATCGACGCCGCTTTATTTATCTCTAATACATACCTCGGCTTTAGCCTAATGCCAAACACGGCGAAGAGGTCTACTTTTACTTTTCTAAACCCACCTCTTAATTCAACCACGCCGTATTCACCACTGGCTGCTTTTAACGCCACGGCGGACGCCTCTGTAAAACACCTAGACACCAAAAGCCTTAGCCTATCTAATTGACTAGGGCCAAGGCCTACCGTGCCCACGAGGCCACCTCTCTTCGCCACCTCGGCCGCCCTCTTTAGTAAATACTCTCTGTCTAACTCGCCGTCTGCGCCTGGCGACATTACCCACAGCTCTGTCTCTACGCCCAAGTCCTCGAGTTTTGTCAAAACCGCCAGGCCGTAGGCGTCTGACAAAGGGCTTCCAATACTCTCTTCACAGCCAGCCCCCAAGACGTCTCCGCCGACGTCTACACCAATCACTTTGTCAAATCTAGTAAGCGAAGACGCCAACTGGGAGACTCTGGCGTAGGGATTTACGACGTATATCGACCTCCCCAACGCCTCTGCTACACACATTCCCTGGGTCTTGAAGACCCGTCCCCCCCTCTCTACATAGCTTCTAGGCGTGGCGAGGTATAGATTGGGGGCGACCTCTACCACATCTCTTAGACACGCGGGGGGCACAGGCCCCGGCGACGGGTCTACTACAAACCTCTCCCAGGGGATGTGGCCAACCGCCTCTTCTTCAGCCAAGGCTGCTGCCATCACTACGTCTCCGCCCCCACCAACGGCTAGGAAAAGAGCCATTAGACAACTCCCCGTCTAAGAGCGCCGCCGCGGGCTACGTCTTGATTCTTAGTCCACTTCGCTACGAAGACTTTATAACACTCTCTACTGCAGAAGACCCACGGCTTGTTTACACAACAAGTCTTAACTACAATAGGGGTCCCAGTGACGACTCTACCACAGTTTGAACACCTCAGCTCTGTAGTCTTTGTCTTAATCTCTAACGGCATACGCCATTTGAGTCAAATCTTTATGTACGACATCGGCAATTTTTCTCCCCGACAGTAACATGCCGCCGAAAATGGGGCCCATCCTCGGCAGACCGAAGACAGTACACACCGCGATGCCGGCCACATATAGGCCAGGCGCCACTTTGCCCGTGTGTTCTACTACTAATTTCTCAGACACCTCTGACCACGCCGATTTCTCGCCTTGTATATTTATGCCGAGCTCCGGCACTTTCCTAGCGGCGATTGATACAACCTCGGCGTCGTGTCCAGTGGCGTCTATTACCGCCTTGGCTTGTGTGTACAGCGGGTCTACGTGCATGGCGGACATCTGTATAGGCGTCCAGATCCACAAAAGACCGGTGACTCTAGGCGGGTCTCCTCTAAATATTATGTCGTCGACATGTACGCCGAGGAATATCTTCGCGCCGGCGTCTATAGCCCCCGCCGCCAATTTAGCAATCAACTCGGCGGGGTCGACAGTGTAGAGGCCGTCGCCTACGTGTCTATACCTCACTCTAAAGTCTTTTAAGACGGGGACCGCCTCCTCTTGTACTACAATTTTCGGTATCATATTGCCGCCGGGGCCTATACCCCCGCCGAATGACAACCTCCTCTCAAAAACCAACACTTTCAGCCCCTTCTCTGCTAGATATCTAGCGGCGGTCAAGCCAGCGGGGCCCGCGCCGACAATTGCCACATCTACATCGCTGTATTCGTACAACTCCTCC
>CAMLLK010000155.1 GCA_946480885.1 uncultured Thermoproteales archaeon | reverse complement strand
GACGCGCCTCCGCCGCGGATTCGGATCGCCCTATTGGCTCCTCTCAAAATCTAAAAAACACTTACAATGCGCAGAGAGGGTGGCTTCTATACAGGGGGCCAGGTTTGGGGGGTATGTGGCAGTGGCGGCGTCGGCTGTCTTAGTCAATTTCGTAGCCGCCGCCTTGGCGGCTTGGTTGTTTAGACTAAGTTTCCACAAGGCCCTTGCCGTGTACGTGGGGTCGGCCTCGGCCACAGCCCTCTCGCTAGCCGGCGCCGCTAAGTGGTTAGTCTGTTGTATATTCTAACCGCGGCGTAGGTCTGGAGGAGGGCGTAGGTATTAGCCTTTGGCTGGCCGTGGCGGAGCTCCGCGGCCACTAGGCCGTGTCTCTGCCACACTTGTAGAGCCCTCTTGTCTCTAGTTATAATGACTTTACCCTCTAACTGGATTCTATCCGCTATGGGCAGCACTACGTCGCATTTATAGGGCTGGGTGGCTATATACCCAGCCTTGGCGGCGATCTCTTGTAGAGCCAAGTGGGCCAACTCCGCAGATAGCCTCCTCTCCTTCTTAGTGAGGGCGTCTAGCAGCTCCACTTGGGCGCAGTAGGGGATGTAGAGTCTATACTCCTCAAGGGGGAGGTTGTGAACTCCTCCATATATAGCGCTTGTGTCTAAGACGTAGCTCCCCCCGGGCTCGAGCTCCGGCGTGGCGTAGCCCAACAACATGGCTAGCTGATGGACGTCCTCCTCGGGGGAGTCCAGGGCTGTGGGTAACGTCTTTAAAAACTCCTCTACTCCATACGGCGAGGTGTTAGACAGCTTAGCTGACGGAGTCTTTTTTTTCAACTTCTCAGTTGAGACTAGACGCCCCGCGACGTATAGCGAAAGAGCCCCGTCTCTCACCTCGAGGACTACCTCCTCCTCTCTCTTAAGGGAGTCGTTGTTGTATATATACGACTTGTTTAGCCTCTGGTTTATTTCACAAGATATCGCCCCCACTTCTCTCCTCAAAGGGCCCACGCCGCGGTCAAGCTCAAAAAATTTTCTACAGTCTACATATTGTTGTACGTCGTCTAATTTAGCATCCCCCGCTACGTAGAAGCCCCAGACTAGCCACCGGGGGATTAGTGGGTAGTATAGACCCGTCCAGGGGCCGAAGGGGAACATGAAGTGGACCACGGCCTTGCCTAGTCGAGTCGCCTTGACGGCTATACACAAGGCGAGTTTTACAGAGGCGGAGGTGGGGACCGCCAGATCTACGCCACTTATTAAATCATCTAATTCGCCACACGTCTTCACCTCCACGGACTCCACCCCCAGGGCCTCTTTTAACAACCCGGCGACTCTCCTAGCCTGTGGGAAACTGGCAGTGGCCAGAACTGGGGGACCTCGGTGGATTTCAAACACTCTAGCGGCGGCGGTGGCGGCGGTGTGTAGAGTATACTGGGGCGACCCCACCCCCACTAGAGCCGTCATGTCAAGACTCTACTATCTTGCCGTCTCTCATCTTGACGTATCTATCGCAGTAAGTCAAAAGCTCGAGGTTGTGCGTCACCATTACGATCGTGACCCCGAGCTCTTTTTTCAATTGTAGAAAAGTGTCCATTACTACTTTAGCCGTGGCGCTGTCGAGATTGCCCGTGGGCTCGTCGGCTAGGAGGAGCCTCGGCTTTGTCACAATGGCTCTGGCGATAGCCACTCTCTGCTGCTCCCCCCCGGAGAGTTGCGTAGGCTTTTTCCTAGGGTCTACGTGGCCCATTCCAACTAGTCTCAAAGCCTCTAGCGCCATCTCTCTACGCCTCTGCCTCGGCACCCCTCTCAAGACTAGGGGGAGCTCTACGTTTTCAAGTATAGACATCCTGGGGATGAGGTAGTAGAGTTGGAACACGAAGCCGATGTTTTTATTTCTAAACTCCGCCAATTGGTCGTCAGAAAGATCGTTCAGCCTCACGCCGGCCACGTAGACCTCCCCCCTCGTAGGTCTGTCAATGCCCCCAATGACGTGGAGAAGTGTAGACTTGCCAGACCCAGAGGGCCCTATTAGACATTGAAAAACGCCCCGGGGGATCTCTAACGTAACCCCCCGCAGAGCTGGGTACTGGCCGTAGTACTTCACTACGTCTTTGACTAAGACCTCCATGTGTGGAATTGGCGGATTCTTTAAAAACCTTATGGCAGTGTTTTAAACGTCCCCACCACCGCCCTCGCCTCACCCCTCGTGATAGCCACTGCGCTCTTTAGAGTTCTGTACAGAGAGGCGGCGGCCAGTAGACTACTCCGCCCCACGGCGTAGTTCTCCAACTTGACGTAGGCCCTGCCCCAGGGGTGCTCTACCTCTATCTCGTGGACTATGACCCCCGGGGGGCCTTTCTTAAGTTCTACATAGGTCTCCGACCCCGCGGCGGTCTGTAGAGCCACTGAGGAGTTTAGACTCCTGGGGTGCCGCCTAAACATCTCGGCGGCGGGGCCCGAGTCCTCTACCTCCACCGCCTTGTAGACTCTATGCCGCACCTTCCCCCCCGCCGCGGCTAAGAGGTCCAGCCCCCCCACGGCGCCGCTTGGGATAAATAATACGCCAGGGCCTCTGCATTTTAACTCCACGGCGGCCCCCACTGTGGCTGTTATTAAATGCGCCCCCGCCTCTAGAATTTCACACCCGTGTTGTAACACAGCGTCTACCCCAGCCGCCTCCACTACGTAGTCGGCCTCTCTGGCCAATTCCCGGGGGGACTCTACACACCTAGCCCCCAGCCCCTCCGCCTCTCTACACCTCTCTCTATCTATGTCGTAGACTGTAGTTAGTCTCAGCTCTTGGTCCTGCGCCACGAGTCTAGCCACTTCTCTCCCCAAGGCGCCGAATCCGAGGAGCCCCACCCTCGCCCTGGGCCTCCCCCTCACCTCTAAGGCGGCGTCTACTGCAGGCGCGCTGTGGGTAATTTTGCCAATGGAAATTACGTCTACATATGGCGCGTATTGTGAAATATTAGACTCGTCTATCCCCCCCGAGGCCTCTAGCACCACTCTGTCTCTCAGCCCCCTCTCTGTCAATAATCTATGAGCCCTAGCCACCTCCTCAGGCGGGGCGTTGTCTAACATCACGACGTCGAACCCAAGCATTGCCGCCTCCACAGCCTCCTCCGCCGTGGAGACCTCCACCTCTCTCTTCACCACAAAGGGCGCCGGGGCCTGGGCTAGATCTCTTAGAGAGAGCGCCCACTTGTGGGTGTCTTTATACATCACTGCGTCTGTTAAAGAACTTCTGTGGGGGTCGCCGCCGGCTACCCACACCGCCTTTTTCTCTAAGTAGCGGAGGAAGGGGAGAGTCTTCCGCGTGGCGGCCACCCTCACCCGGGGGTTTGCCGCCCTCGCCGCCTCTACTAACTTTTTCACATAGGTGGCCACTCCAGATGCGTGTATTATTACATTCAACACAGTCCTCTCCACCTTGGCCACTTCTCTCAAAGGGCCTTGGAAACACAACACATCCCCCACAGCCGCCGTTCCCTCCGCCACGGCCTTCGTCACTTTAAAACCTAGAAGTTTTAAGATCG
>CAMLLK010000154.1 GCA_946480885.1 uncultured Thermoproteales archaeon | reverse complement strand
CCCCCCCCCCCCCCCCCACCTACACTCTTTCCCTACACGACGCTCTTCCGATCTGCGGCCACAGGTATAGAGTCTTGGCGATGGGTAGAGAAAACGTCGTCTTAGCTAACGACGTCGTCATATCTCCATGTGGACTATTTACAATTCCATATGGGAAATTATCGCAGCGAGGCGTTAAGGCGAGGTGCATTGTGGGGGCGCTTGGAGGCACTGCGCACAACCCATACCTCATTTATAGAGTCGTCGGCGAGTTAAAAAGCCTAGGGGTTAGGTGTATTGTCGCAATACACACAGCACCCCAGTTAGTAAAAGAGTTAGAGAAGAAATTCAATATATACAGAGTGGGGGCAGGTTCTACGTTAGATCTATAGCCTGCCGAGGGGCGTTTTGAGACTCGTTTTCAACGCTTGAGTTGTTGTCTTAACGCCGCTCTGTCTCCCCTCCAGTATCGCATGGCGTTTTATATTGCCGTGGCGAGCGGTGGCTTTGAGTACTAAAACTTGTAATTCAAATCTATAACAATACGTCGCAGTTTATATATGCCTTAGCTACAGTGGCGATGCCGAAGCCATTCATAAGCTCTGGGGTGCATCTACTCACTTATTCAACTTCTTCAATTTTGTGTGGTAGATCTCTAGACGTAGGCTATACATTTTTTAACCACTTTACGCCGTGTCTTTCTCTACATAATATACAAGTCAGACACTATGGTTAATATGCCACAGTTGGTAGTCGTATCCAAATATTCGAGGACCTCTTTATAGACGCCACACGGGCCTTTAGACATTGATGTAATTTTGTAGTTCACTTAGTAGCCTCAGTAGTGAAACTGTGATAAATAGCCGCTGTAGCTATGGCCTGGGGCTAGGGAATTTTCTTGAATTATAACACAACGATCCGCTCTAAATAAGTCTCTGTCTAGACAAAGTGAGATATGGGAAATCGTCGTGTGGATGAGATTAACTATCTCGCTTGACTTAAAACAGTGGGGGTAGAGAAAGAAATTTATATATAGGTAACGATAGGATGGCGTGGATGCGTGGATCATATTTCTAGCTAGTTGGTTCGCCGTAGTGGGGGTAATTTATTTAATTAATAAAAAGGCAGTTAGATATTTCATAGCGATTTATTGGAAGAGTGAAAAACCGGTGGCGTATGTTGAGAAATTTACTAAAAAATTCAGTTTTGTACCACGTAGACTATATCTAATTGTCGTCGTGGTGTTATTTTTACTGCCTGTTTTTTTAGTAATTCCGTTCATTAGACCGACGGGAGAGATTCTGTTACTACAGGGGTTTATACAAATATTAGTCGGCGGCACTATAAACGCCTTACAGTATTTAATAAGCGGAGCCTCAGTTGAAGCAGCGGCGGCTCGTTCCGCCGGCGTGATGCCTATAATACCTGGTTTGACACTGCCGTGGGACCAATTGCCGTATATCGCAGTGGCTATTGTAGTAGGGGTAGTTGCCCACGAACTTATGCATGGATACGCAGCGTTGAGATATGGCATACCTATAAGGGCTGTGGGGGTCTTTTCTCTATTTTATATCCTAAGCGGCGCTTTTGTAGAGCCAGAGGAGGAGAAGTTTAAGAAAGCGACTACCGAGGCTAAAGTAGCTGTTTTAGCCAGCGGCGTGGCTATAAACGTAGTTATTGCCATAGTAGCTATGTTGATAGGACTAGCGGGGGCTTGGGCCGGGCTTCAGGGAGCAGTGTTGGGGACTTCTGCATATGGGCTAAGTCCGGGGGATAGAGTCGTGGCGATAAGTGGATGTGGCTTAGACGAGAGAGTCTACAGCCCAGACGACTTTATAGACAAGGTTAATATCATAGCAGGCCTAGGCCCTCTAATGGGTATTAGTACCAACGCCACGTGTAGACCTGGCGACAAAGTAGTAATAACCGCCATGAGAGGGTTAGAGAGATTTTCTGTAGAGGTTGACTATACTACTTTCATAACCACTCCACGTATATTGTGGCTATACACAGACGGCTCGCTTTATAGAAGTGGGGTTCGCGAAGGCGATGTGGTAAAAAAAGTAGTGGGCTGTGGAGTTGACCAAGAGGTTACCTCAAGTGGACAGCTGTTAGAAATTCTACAACAAATAAGGAGAAACTGTGGCTCTGGCGAGGTAGTTAAGTTTGTAGTGGATAGAGGTGGTGAGACTCTTGTAATAAACGTCACGCTTATAGAAAAAGACGGGAGGGTGTACTTTGGTCTGGGGCTGGGGAGTCTTCCAATATACGGCGTCCACGAGGGACACGTCACACGTCAAGAACTTTATAATACAGACTTTACGAGGCTTATATTCTGGCTAGTTGTTATAAACTATGGCTTGGCTGTTATAAATGCCTTGCCTATCTATCCTCTAGACGGTGGTCAGTTATTTGCTACTTTACTACAGAGAAGACTTGGGGAGAAGAGAGGGAGGGCTGTTATTAACTTAGTAACTTGGGCCCTTGTGTTTATGTTGTCTTTTAATATTGCACTGGGTCTGTTAGGAGAACAGTACAGAATTTTCCAAGCGCTGCGATGAAAATTTATATAATTCTCGTGGCAATTGCCGTAGCCGCAGCTTTTCTGCCTGTTGAGTTATTTATTTCAGAGGCGCCTAGACCGCCCCCCGATAAAATAGTGACTCCAGGCGGGATATTGGCTGTGTCGACGACTCCGCTGTGGCTTTATACTTGGAGAGCCACTGTGGCAACTGTGGCTTTGTTATTCGCTGCAATTGTAGCTACGTTTTTTATAAAGCCGAATCAAAAAGCTAGAAAGACTTTAATCGCCCTATCTACCTTGGCTGCTTTGTTCCACTACTTGACTTTGTTATTCACCTCGCAGCCTCCTGGCTATGGGATTTCTATATACCCTCTCTTCTTTACTATAACTATTAACGGTACCACTCAATACTACTTAGACATTGGACAAATTTTTCTTATCTACGCCTTTTATAACTTCTATAAAATTAGAAAAAAGCTACTTTAAGAACATCCCCTCTAGCGATTTTACATACTCTATAGACTCTTTAATTGAGATAAAGTATTTTCTTACATATTCTAAATCTTCTCTAGTTATCGTAGAGCGTCCTCTCTCTTTAGCGATAATGTGAGCTGGTGTGAGTAATTGAAGTGAGTATCTCAACGAATGTTCGACGCCTATAGATGTAAGTAGGTCGAGGGCTGCCTCGTCTAAATTTATGTTTTGTTCTTTAGCCTTTATTCTAATTATCTCTTTCACTTCTTCAGACGTGTAGGGCCTCGTCTTTATGATTACAAGTCTGTCCAACATGTCTTGTGGTATGCCGTGGGGCGACTCTACGTCTGTACCTCTAATTTTCGAAATGCCGCGGTTTGTGGCCATGATGATAATTGGGGCGAATTCAGTCTCCATGGCACGCATGAGAAATGAAAAACTCTCTATGTCGAGGAGATGTGCGTCGTCGATAAATAAGACACCTGGTATTAACTCCGCCTTTCCCTCTTCAGATCGGAAGAGCACACGTCTGAACTCCAGTCACGAACGGTTATCGCGTA
>CAMLLK010000153.1 GCA_946480885.1 uncultured Thermoproteales archaeon | reverse complement strand
CGTATGTATAGTATAAAAAATAAGGGAGTTTTTATAACACTGCTAGAGTCAGTTCTACAAACTGCTAGTCGACTCCAAGATTGATGTAAAGACTTGTTCAAACTCTCTATATGCCTCTGCTCCGTACAACACCACTTTTATTTTTTTGACTGTGGTGAGCCGCGGCGCGGCATCTTTTATAGCTTCAGCCATTTCTCTCGCGGCGTCTCTATACCCACAGCCGAAGACGCCTGTGCTGATGGCGGGGAAGGCGATAGACACGGCTCCCAACTCCTCTGCCTTAGCTAAGGCGTTTTTAACAGCCTCTCTTAACTTCTCTATTGGCTCAACTCCACATCGAGGCCCTACTGCGTGTATAATATACCTCGCCCTTAGCCTACCTGCAGAAGTCACAGCCACGCCCCCCACGGGGACGGGGCCGTGTTTTCTAACCCACTCTCTACTCTCGTCTTGAATCACCCCACCCCCCTTTCTGATAATCGCCCCCGCCACCCCGCCGCCGTGTTCTAGATAAGAGTTTGCCGCGTTGACAATAACATCTGCCTCAACCTCTGTGATATCCCCCATCTCTAACTCAACGTCTACGTTGCCTACTCTAATAGACCGGGCCATGAGTATATAGAGAGTTTTATAAATACATATTTGACATATTGTGTACTGGGTTGAGTGGGCCCCTTGGCCTATTATATATATAGCCACAGCCGCCTTCTTGGCGAGTCACGTAGATACAAAAATATTAAAGACGTGGCTGCCTCCTCAATTTTATACTTCGCCGCCCTTTGGTTCTTCGCCGTCCCCATAGTGGATCTAATATTCTATATACTCGCCCCTCCGAGCAGCCCAGCGGCGGCGTTTTTAAAAATTGCCACGGTGTTCCCAACTGCGGCCGCCGTCGTTGCCTATGTGTCAAATCTAACTACAAAACGCGGCTATTTTAAAAGTCTCTGGATACACCTAGCCGCCGGCGTAGTCGCTACAGTCTGGAACTTAGCTCTGGGGCTGCCGCCTAAGCCTTTTGGAGACTAGACGGCGCCTCTCGACTCAACGTTGAGTTTATCAAAAAAGCCGACTAAAAATTAACGCCACTTCCACAAATTCAACGCCTCTCCAAACCCCTCAACTCCAGCGACTACGCCTTTTCTACAGATTTACAACGGCGACTCCCTACATAATATGTCTCATTTAGCCACAGCGTTAAAGATTGTAGAGAAGGCGGCGCCCACTACTATTAGCATAGCCGCAGTGGACCATAGAAGCCCGCTGATTGTAAAGAAAGCAGAGGAAGTATGTAAAAAAATGAAAGAGACGTCTAACTAGCCCAAGATTATAGTTGTGTCTATGAGACTCTTAGTAGATATAAAATTTTTTAAAGAATGAACCACGTGTAGACATGGAGTTCAACTCGGCCAAATCGTTCTACGCCGTGGGGCTGTTATTAACTGTACTGGGCTTAGGCGTAATAGGCGTTTTGTTAATGCTCATAGGACTCTACTCCCTCTCTAGACACTACAGCCGCTTCACTATTTTCACCAACGCACTATACGCAGTTATAATATCCGCCGTGGGGGTCCTCGCCGCCGTGGCGACGTTGTTTATATTCTACCCAGCGTATCCCCGATATGTAGGTTGGGAGACGCCTCTTGAATTAGCCACGGCTTGGCTTGTCTTATCGGTATTTGTAGCAGCAGCGGCGTACTTAATGAAAAAGTCCTTTGCAGAGTTATACGAAGTGTCTAAAGTAGAGTTGTTTAAAACTGCCGCTACTTTGACTTTAATAGGGGGGCTCACCGCCGTGGTTTTAGTAGGCTATATAATACTATTCATCGCCTTTATATTAGCTACAATAGCCGCCTTTTCGCTGAAGCCTCAACAAGCCGGCGCTTTGGAGTTCTAATGGACGCAAAAGAGGCTGTTGAGTTTCTAGTGAAGTATTTTGAAGAGAAGTTTAAAACCACGGCTAAATACCGCTGGCAAGAAGACGCATACGCATATCTACTCTTTGCCTGGCCCCGGGGCGGCGCCGTAGTGCCGGAGTTAAAATGCTTCGACGAGAAAAAAATGTGGCTTGGGAAGAGGAGACTTTTTTGCTACGACGAGCCCCATGGGAGGAAATTAGCAGTGACTATAGACGTGAGGGGGGGAGAGGTTAAGATGGTGGTCCTCGCCTTGTTTAAACCAAACGCGCCCCTCCGCTGGCCCCCTACGGCTTCTCCACCTTGAGCCTTACTCCCATAGACTTAAGCTTGAGGTACAACAGACCTGTGTGGACGGCGTCTACTAGAGCGTGGTGGAAGACTTGTTCTACAAGCGCCACGCCTAGCTTCTTACAGATCTTCAACAAGTCCACGCCCTCTTTGGTTAAATATAGTTCTAAATTCTCTCTTTTAGATACCCAGTCGAGGTAGGCAGAGGCCACGTCTATATACCTAAAATCGGCCTTTAGGTGATGTTTAATAAACTTGACGTCGAGCCTCCCGAAGACTATTAACAAAGAACTCTGTACTACGTCTCTCAACAGTCTCATAGCCTCTTCTTCAGTCACCGTACCGGAGCCCCCCGTTATGCCGTGTATCACAGCGCTCTTCCCCACAGACTCTCTCTTGACTTCTACATAGGTCGACCTCGCCACGTCTACTACGTAGTCGTCTACGACTGGGACTGCGGCGAAGGAGACTAATCGAGCCTTTTTTACATCTACGTCTGTAAATTCGGCATCGAAGGCGTAGACTCTCACGGCGGCGGCTCTCTCTCTAATTTGTCGTGTAGCGTCTTCACAGACCTAAGGGCGGCCTTCACTACGTCTCTATTGGGGAGCTCATCCGCCGAGATTTTCTCCACTCCCCTCGCCTTGGCCCAGATGGCGAGTCTCAACAAGGCGTCGTATGCCTCCACTAATTTATTCTCTAAATCTTTTGAATAGACAGCCCGCGCCCCCAGTTCTCTAATCCTCTGCGGCACTGTGGGTGCCTTGATGCAATACACCATCGAGAGGGCTTTTACTGGCATAGTGAGAGAGGCCAGGGCGTGTTTAGGAGAAAACTCTTTCTGTAGTCTATCCATAGGCCCCAGCGGCGGCTTATACTTCAAGGCGTTAGAAACCACTCTCAACTTTTGACTAGAGGCCTTGGCGCAAACTACGTCTTTTACTAAATCCCCTAGCTCGAAGACGCCGTAAATAGGCCTCCCGTCGAATAACAACTGCATAGCCACTACGTCTTTGTCGCCGAAGTTTTCTAAAAACGTTGAGACGTCGTCAGGCGATAGTTGAAGTCTGTCTGCCGTATTGCCGTCTTTACAGGGGGGGTATCCCAAATCCATTAGATATTTTATAAACAACTCGCCGAATTGTTTAAAATAATTGTCGGCCTTGGAGTAGACTAAGTAATTGTCTATGTCTGTCACTATGAATTGTTCATACACCCCCTGGGAGCCAGAGGCCATAATTACAAATGGATGCGGCGGGGGGCCAAGTCTCTTTTGTACCTCCGCCGCAGCGATTTTCATAAGATCGGAAGAGCGTCGTGTAGGGAAAGTGGGGTGGGGGGGGGGGGGGGGGGGGG
>CAMLLK010000152.1 GCA_946480885.1 uncultured Thermoproteales archaeon | reverse complement strand
TCCCTACACGACGCTCTTCCGATCTTTAGAAGAGAGGAGAAAAAAACCATTTAATTCCTTTGAAGAGGTAAAAAATAGAGTGGGGATAGATCTAGTGGAGTTGATAACAGATAGAATTCTTAGAGAGATAATGGGAGAGGACCCCTATTATATATTCGCCACGCCGCCCCCTATTTCACAATAGCCTATTTTACTCTTACAATTTTAAACCTGTCTAGTATTTGCCAGACTTCTACCTCTGCCCCCGTGGCTAGTCTCCCCCTCGCCTCTTCTTCTACATACTTCATTGAAACTTCAATAGTCTTATAGTCCCGCATATCCATTAGTTGAATAGTGTCTCCAGTTATAGAGAGTATCTGTGCGTTAAACTTCTCAATAATTGGAACTTCTACCTGGGCGTCTACTGGGAGGCTTAGAGTTCTCTTTCCCCCATCGAAGACCCCTACGGCCACTATCCTAGCCTTGGCGCTGCCGTGTTTCCCAGTTTTTGACTTTTCTATTTCTACTACTCTACAAGGCTCTCCGTCTATGACGACGTAAGAACCTTCTTTTAGTTCACCTGCCTCTACGTATCTCGTCGACATAGGCTCTACAAGGTAGAGATATATAAATTTTAGACACAGGAGTAGTTAAGAATTTCGCTACATTTAGCCAACTCGGTAGGTATCTTAGGCACAGCCTCCACTATGACTTTTTTTATAATGCCGATTTTCTCTATCATCATTTTCTCTACAGCCTCTGCAGTGACAGGCTGGTGCGGCACCCATATGTCGTAATCTGTCACTAACGCAATTAAGCCATAGCACATCCCCAACTCTCTTGCTAAGTTTATCTCCGGCACTAGAGTCATACCAATTATATCACAGCCGTACACCTCTCTCCAAATTTTCGACTCTGCTTTTGTGCTAAACCTCGGCCCCTCTATACAGACGTAGCACCCCCCGTCGTGGGTCTTGTTGTATTTTCTAGCGGTGTCAATTAATACTTGTCTTATCTCTTGCGTAAACGGCTCCAGTCCTATTTGTATATGACACGTCCTAGGCCCGTCGTAGAACGTATACTCTCTAGACTTCGTCATATCTACAAACTGATCTGGTACTACAAAATCGCCGGGCTCGTAGTCTTTTCTCAATGAGCCCACTGCGCTGACTGCAACAATAGACCTCACGCCTAGTGTATATAATGCTTATATATTGGCGCGGTATGTAATTTTGTGTGGTGGATATTTATGACCCCGTCCATGTCTCGGCAAAAATGCAACGACTCTCCCAGCTACTCTACCCACAATTACGTTATCTGAAGGAAGTCCATAAGGCGTGTGTATCTGCACTTCTACGGCGTCTTCAAACACCCCAGGGTCGTAAAGCCCGCTGCCGCCTATAATACCTATTTTTGGAAACTCGTCGAATTTCAACTCCTCAGGTCTTTTTGGGGGCTGAGTCAACTTTATTATCATAAAAGGTAAAATTATTACTAATTTTAACATTTATGGAAATATTCGCACCGACGCCGAATGAGTTAATTAGAAAATACGGCGCCAAGAAGATTCAAGATGACAAGTACGAAATTTCTGTTCTAAATTTGCCGTGGGTCTATAAAAAGTCTATAGACATATATATATCTCCAGATAAAACATATATAATAGAGGGCGTTAGTGTAGATGGACTAAGCCCTCCTTGGGAAGTTTACATTGCTCTAGTTGACGAAGTTGGTGAATACGGAGTGGGCTACATAATTTCACGACGTAAAAAATTTTTTAAATGTGTCTATAAACATTATACAAAACCTATTAAACTACAGACAGCTCAATATTTAATCATTAAGCCTCTTGAACTTTATTTAACAGATATAGACGGCGTAATAAATTGTGTAGATAAGTCTTTTAATGCAAAATACATCGTGGCGCTTGTAAACGCCCCCGTGGAGTTATTAAATAGTATAAAAGTAAACTTCATGCCTGTAGTTAAAGAAATATTTAAATATCAGTAGTTACTGTTAATCGGAATGGAGATAAGAATACCTGGCCAAGACGCCGAAGACATAATTGATCAATTACTAGGGCAGTCCGAGGACAAGTCTCTAATTCAAACGATTACAAAAGAGAAAGCGCTTGTCAGAATTAGGCTGGAAAATAGGAGGGGTCACTATGTGACAATAGTTGACTTCGGGAATTCAGAAGATGCGAAACAATTAGGGATTAAAGACATGGCAAGAGAGTTAAAGAAAAAACTAGCGGCAGGTGGGACTATAAGAGATAGTTGGATAGAAATCCAAGGCGACCATAGGCAGAAGGTTAAAAAACTACTTATTGAAATGGGTTTTAGAGAAGAGAACATCTTAATAGATGAAGGAGTTTCGGAGGCGTAAGATTCAAGAGGCTTTAGAGAAAGGAGACTATAGAGCGCTCTCGCTTCTTTGTCTTGAACTACTCCAAGTAGACGACTGGCCAGAGGGTTGGAGAAAGATGAATATGTTGGTGGAGATGAGTGGAGAGTATGTATTGGCTAAGTTCATGGCGTCTGCGTACGCTCTATACAAATTATACGACGTGTTGTCCCCGGCGACGAGGGAATTCATCGCTAGAGACGTAGTGATTTGTCTAGAAAAAACTGCACAGGTCATAGATACTTTATCTCAACAAGGGGGTTTTGGAGATATACATGGACAACTAAATGCTTGAGCTGTCTCAAAACTATAGTTTTTTCTCTCTGTATAGAACTTAACTTTCCACTATTGGTCTTAACCTCCACTGCGAAAAAAACGCCGTCTTTATATGCAAAGAGGTCGATGGATTTTAACACACGTCGATGTTCTAAAAGCGTTTCTGCAGTCTCGGCTAGTTTTACAAACTCCCCAAGCGTCTTCTCTACACACTTCTTCACACACGGCGCGTAGAGACTTTTCTCTATCTCAGTAGCTTCTACTGCATCAATATCTATACACTTTCCACGCCAATATACCACAGAGACGTAGCCGCTCTTTGTAGGTATCGATATACGCAGCGGGACTTTAGGCTCTGTTTTACATTCACCACTTACTACACGGTAGAGAGCCGCCATTTCTAATAGTTTTATAAATTGGTCTGGGCGCCACACTGCATAGCCATTTTCTTTGAGAAACTCCTCCGCCAGTAGCTCTCCCACTCTGCCTACCCACTTCACATTTTAGCCAAAGTGGGGATCCCCAAGATGTAGAAACCAGCTTCTAACACAGTCTTCACAGAGTTCACCAAGGCCAGTCTAAAGTTTCTAACTGTCTCCTCTGCCTTGAGGACTGGCGCTTTTTCATAATAGCTATTGAAGACTAGGGCCAGTCCGTCGAGGAATTCTGCGACGTAGTCAGGCCTTAGATTTCTCACAGCCTCTCTCACAACACTTGGCCACTCAGCTATTTTTAGAATCAACTCCCTCTCTTCTGGAAGTATTTCTTTGGGTATTTTGACCTCTCCCTCAAGCTGTCCCTTTTCTAAAATTGAATAAGATCTCACATAGGTGTACTGTAGAAACGACCCAGAGTTTTGTCTTAGATTCAGTACAGTCTCCCATTTAAACTCTATAGGCTTCCGAGGTCCCGTAGAGAGAAAC
>CAMLLK010000151.1 GCA_946480885.1 uncultured Thermoproteales archaeon | reverse complement strand
TACCAATATGTTACGTTTATTACCGAAACTGTCGCTACTAACGCTACCGCGCCCAATAACACTGCTAGTATACCCAACGTCTTTACCTCGCGCCTCACGTCTCGCAGATTTTTCTAAATTTATAAATTCAACGTTGTTAAGATCTATAGTAACGGCGGCCTACTATATAAATAGAGTAACACAAAATAATTGTGAGGAAAGAGTCGAGGGCTGTGGTGTTCTTAGGCTTGGGGGGCGTGGGGAAGACGACTTATATATATAGAGTTGTCGGTAAGTCGAAGACTCCGAGAGTGACCCGTAGGCCAGATACCTACGTCCTCTCCTCTGAATTGTACAACCTCTTTCTAATCGACACGCCTGGCCAGTTAGTAGGCGAGGTAGTTAGGCGGTATTACGAGGCGGTGGTGAAATACGGCGTGAGAATTGACTTAGTTGTGTATATGTACAGTGTCGTCGACCTACAGACGCTTGAGGCAATCGTTGAAATAGACAGAGCCGCAAGTCGGTTTATTAAAGGAGGTAAAATCCTAGTGGGGAATAAACGCGACTTAGGCGAGGAGTTTGGAATATTTATAGAGGGAGACGACGTAGTGAAGATAGTGGGGGCCTACGGAGTGTACTACACCTCTGCTCTAAAAGACGACCCAGAGACTCTACTCCTCCACATTGTAGAGAATTTGAGGTGACACAATCCACGGTCTATACACTGTAGGACTTTTTGTAAATGGGGTCTAAACACAACTTTCTCAAGATGTATAATTTCTACAACTAAAGACAGCCTCGGCGTGTGTTGAGAAGTAGAATAACTACCTCTGTAGCTTTCTAAAATATCTCAAAACGTCCCAACGTTTACGGCCCGGCATATATACATATGTTATAAAGCCACGGCGAGTTTTTCCACACGCCGTCAACACAGTCGTATTCACCCGCGCTCTGCATTATAAAATGAGAACTTAGTCTATCCGCTTCTCTATGTACTCTCTGTCTTAGTCGCCGTTGAAGTGTATTCTAACTACGCCGTGTGGCAGCTCGGCGAGGTAGTGAAGGAAAGTCGTCTTGACGAGTCGATATACAAGCCGCGGCCTCCAGTTTGTTTCACTGCGTAGATGTAGAATTTTGTATAGCCTGGGCAAGTTACTAAGGGGAGACGGTGTCGCTCCAAGTCTTCTATAAGGTCTATGCCGCCGCCTCTCCACGCTTATTATCACAGTCGTATCTAGTCTCTGCAAGACATTTAACACACACTTAGCCCACGTCTTTGCTAAATCTTTAGTAAATTGACTACCTAATAGCCTCTTGTAATTTCAGTCCTCTTCAGAGAGAAAAAATTACTATAATTATACTCCCCCGGCGGCTGTTGGGTAGAGCTCTCTTATGAATTTTGCTAGGTGTGGAGCGGCTGCGTCTAGTTTTCGAACGGCTGTGTATATGTCGTCGTCGGGGTATATTCCGTATCTGACTAATGTATATGCATGTGGACCTAGTATGTCTCTAACTGTAGGCATGTTTACGACGTGTATCCAATTTAAAAAATCCTCCGTAGCGGTTATAAAAAAGCTGTGTTTAACACACTGTGGACTGTGCAGTGGCTTGTGCCTACGGCGGCGGCACAATCATCAACGCCATAGCCACTGGGCACGGCGCGGCTTTCCCCATTTCGTTAAAAATCGTGGCGAAAGTGTGTAAGTCAGACACGACAGAAGTCCGTACGTATTCACAAGTCGACATAGCCCCCATACGTCAGATAGTAGAGAGAGTAGGTCAGGAGTTTAAAGTGGGGCCGCTCTCTGTGGAGTTTAGTGGAGATTTGCCCACGGCGGGGGGTCTAAAGTCGAGCAGCGCGGCGGTGAACGCGTTGATAAGAGCGGCCGCCTCTCTTGCGGAGGTAGACGTAGACTTATTTCAAATAGCCCGCCTCAATGCTCAGTTGAGTAAATGGGCGGGCATAAGCGTCACCGGCGCGTTTGATGACGCAGTGGCCAGCGCGGCGGGGAGGAGCTACTTAACAGACAACTACAAAATGATAGTGTTGAGAGAATTAGAGGTGGGGGGGAGAGCCGTGGTGTTAGTGCCGCCCATCGAGAAGAGACGTTATAAACTAGAGGAGATGAAGGCGGCGGCGCCTTTAGTAAAACTAGCGGTGGCATACGCCGGCTTGGGGATGTGGAAAGAGGCTATGTTAATAAACGCGGCGGCGTATGGATACGTCTTGGGGTACCCCCCCGAGCCTGTAGTAGAGGCGTGGAGGAGAGGAGCGGTGGGCGGAGTCTCGGGCACTGGGCCGTCGCATGTATTTATTACAGAAGACCCCGAGGGCCTCGCCTCTGTGTTGTCTAAATTCGGAGAGGTCTACGTAGTAGATATTCCTCAATCTCCCTGCTCTATATAACTCCCTAGTTTTGTAAATATAGAAACGCGGCGTTTTCCATCTATCTCAACTTCTTGTATTCTCTCTCCAAGTATGTGAACTGCGTAGAAGCCCCCCGTCGATATTTTACTTCCCCATTTCGAAATATGAACTGGGCCGGCGTCTGTATATATTGTCCACTCGCCGTCGCCGTATATTAACAACTCGTCACGTGTAGGCACTGCGGCGCCTCTCCTAATATATATAGGCATGTCGGACTCAGACTCCACCCAGCTGGGGCCTAGGTGTATTTTACCAGTGTGGTAGTCCAGCCAGGCGCCGCGTGGGAGGTAGACATCTCTTTTTTTCACGCCTTTGTCTAAAAGGGGCGCGTATAAAATATAGGGACCCACCATGTATTGATCTACTATTTTAAACGCGTCTTCGTCGTCGTAGAACTCTAGGCCTAGAGGCCTAACGATGGGGTAGCCCCTTAGGTGGGCTTCCCACGCTAAATGCCTTAGGTATGGCAAAAACTTATGTCTAGTCTTTACGGCCTCAAGAGCCATTTGTCTATACCTAGTGGGTAGTCTAACTACTTCAGAGTCGGGAGTGCCCTTGTCTCTATGGACTCTGTAGAGTGGGAAAAATACAGCGGCTTGATACCACCTAGCCACTAGTTCGTAGTCTCCCAGCCCCGCAAAGCCGCCGACGTCGCATCCAACAAAGGGAACACCTGACGTCGAGAGGCCCAGCACAGTCATAATTGCTAACCTTAGGCCCTCCCAAGTGCTCGGCACGTCGCCAGTCCATAGAGCGGCGTATTTCTGAATCCCGACGTAGCCAGACCTCGAAAGTATAAATGGAGTCTTCCCCGCGGCCTGTAGCCCTTTGAAAGTAGCCTCTGCTTCAAAATAGGGGTAGAGCCCTCTGACTTTCTCATGTGGAATTTTTTCAATACCTACTTTGTGGTAAGCCCCTGCCGGGGCTTTGCAGTATAGTTCTTCTCTAGCTAGCGGCTGGGGGGTGGCGCCCACTGCGGCGTATATTCTACTTTTTGAGATATATACATCGCAGTTGAAGACAGTGGGCTCGTTCATATCTAGCCAAACCCCGTCGATGTCGTATGTAGAGACGAAGTTCTGCACTGCCGCCGCCCATTTCTCTCTACACTGGGGGTTGAGGAAGTCCACTAGCCCAGAGAGGCCGGGCCACCCCTTTGCTAAAAACAACTCGTTGTCT
>CAMLLK010000150.1 GCA_946480885.1 uncultured Thermoproteales archaeon | reverse complement strand
GACGCTCTTCCGATCTAGATGCGAACCAACTATTTTAAAAAGCCTACTCTACCACTACCACGCCCCATCTATCGAGAGAGAAGTCTTCTATTGTCCACGTGGGGAGTCCAAGCCTCGTCTTTATCTCCGTCGCTTTTTTAAGAGCCCAGCGGGAGGGGACGTCTATATATCTAACAGAGGCGTTGTCAACCACTTCCACTAGTCTAGATATCGCCACGTACCTCCCCCGCCGCACCACCGCCCCCTCTAGAGCCACGCCTAGTCTAGACCGACCTATTTTCGCCAGTTGTTCCACTGCTCGTCTACGTGGGTCGTTGCCGGCTATTGACAACTCTTTCATACTTGGCAAATGGTTTAGGGCTTCGACTACATAGGCGACGGCGGCGGTCTCTAAAAAAGATGGAGAGTTCCCCTCTATGTAGACAAATCTGTCTGTGGCAATGTATTGAGCAGCTGCGTTTTCAGCATAGGCCACTACGTACCTCCCCACTTCGCCGCCTGCTACCACAACACCCATTGCCCACCTCGAGAAAGACCCCTCGCCTTTTTTCAAAGCCCAGTGTGTGAAGTCATCTATGAGAAACGCCTTTACTTTAACACCTACGTAGCCTCTAGGGAGGCGGATGACTGGCTCGTCTACTCGTCTAACTTCGCCTTTCTTCAACTCCAGTCTCCACATGGCGTAGAATCTCCTCTACAACTGGGCGCATCTTCGCTGCGATTTCAACATCTGGAGACACCTCCTCGGGCCAAGGCCTCCCTCCGTACTCTTCTGGCAGTTTTCTAGTTGCGTCTATTCCCAACTTCGAGCCATATCCAGGCGTGGGCGAACCAGTGTCTAAGACGTCGACGTGAGAGTACGGCACAATTAATACGTCACGTTGAGGGTCTACGCGTTGGGCCAATGCGAATATAACTTCGTCTATGTTGTGGACATTTACGTCGTGGTCTACTACTATGACTATTTTAGTCAACGCCATCATGTGGCCAAGGCCCCAGAGGGCCATCATTACCTTCTTGCCGTGTCCCGGATATCTCTTTTTAATAGAGACTATAACCACACCTTGGAATAGTCCATACTCTGGTAGATTCATGTCTACGACTTCTGGCAATAAGAATTGTAGAATTGGTAGGAATATCCTCTCCACTGCCTTCCCCATGTAGGCGTCTTCTAACGGAGGCCTCCCCACCACAGTGCCGTAGTATATGGGGTCTTCTCTCCTTGTGATTAACTTAGCCTTAAATACTGGGTAGAGGCCGCCTGGGTCGTAGACGCCGTAGTGGTCGCCGAAGGGCCCCTCTCTCCTTAAGTCTTTCACGTCGACGCAGCCTTCAATCACAGCCTCTGCTCTAGCCGGTATGTACAAATCCGTGGCTACGCCTTTAGTCACTTCCAACGCGCCCCCCCTTACGACCCCCGCGAAGAGGTATTCGTCTAATGGAAATGGAGTTGGCATCATGGCGCTGAGTAGAAAGCCGGGGTCTCCGCCTATTATAATAGCGGCGTCTACACACCCCTCTGACTGTGCGAAGAGGTCGGCTGCTCTTTTATGTATCTGCGCATGTACTATAGCCTCTCTTTGGTTTAAAATCTGTATTCTATAGAGGCCTATGTTTGTAACACCTGTCTTTGTCTTAGTCACAAAAGGCGCATATGTGAAATACCGCCCGCCGTCTTTGGGCCAGCTCTTAAAGGCTGGTATAGCCTCTAGATTTGGCTCCTCCTCTACTTCTTTCACAGGTCCCCCTCGCACTACCTTAGGCGTATATCTCCCAAATTCAAACAAGTCGACCACGGCTCTTATCTTCTCCCCTACTGTAAAGGGGGGCGGCGCTTGCATAGGCTCTAACATACGGCGCCCCACCTCCTCAAGCCTCTCAACGCCCAGGGCGAATTTAATTCTATCAAGAGAGCCGAAGAGGTTGCCCACTACTTTCCACTTTGGGAAGCCTTTTACAAATTCAAACAACACGGCGGGGCCTTTGGCATACATAACCGACCGGAGG
The DNA here is from genome assembly GCA_946480885.1 of uncultured Thermoproteales archaeon. The sequence goes on along the minus strand of CAMLLK010000150.1, from coordinate 1,590 downwards.
ACCTCTGGAATTTCTAACTCTGGGGAAAGTGCCTTGTTAACTCTCTTTAGCCACTTTTTCTCCTCTAACGCTGTAATAAACTCTCTCAAATCTTTAAACATACTTCTCCTATGGATTTAGTTATTAAATAAAGTTATGTAAAATAACTATCTATGCCGAAGTACGACCTCAACCACGCCCCCACTGAGTATGTCAAAAAAGCTGTGCCTAACAACAGAGCCACTGTTTTTAAGAACTCGAATTTAAATTCGCTGTCTGTATACACAGCGCCTTGGTAAGTCAAAACAAATGCCAAGAGGACTCCCACCGCCACTGATGAAGTGAACGCTATGTACATATCATGTATTAAGAAATACGGCAGAGACATCAGAGAAACGGCAGCCATATAGCCCACACCAGTGACTAAAGCCGCCATTGCAGGCGACTTGCCCACTTCGTGTTTTGTCTGTAGATAAGAGGCTGCGGCCATTGATATAGACGCCCCTATTCCCACCACCAGCCCCACTATGCCAGCCACAATAGTGTTGTCTGTGGCGCCTAGCGTGCCCGCATGTGCACCTGTGATTTCAATAATTGCATCTGCAAGACCTAGAGTTAGAGACCCCATGTACTTTACAATTGTTTCGTCTAGTTGCGCAATTAGAGAAGATTCGTGATGCTCCTCATCTCTAATTATACGTAGGAGAGTCTCTCTATCTTCTCCATCGAGATATTTAAGAACAGACTTGTATCTAAGTATGGCTTTCTCCTCGCCTCTTTCTAAAAACTTAGCAACAAATGTTACGCCTAGGAGAAACCTTAGAAAAATCATAAACACCGCATAGAGCTGGTACCTAACTCTAGGCGGTTTAATCGATACAAACCTGTTCCAAAATTGAAAATGTTCATATTCCTGCTTCGCCAACTCCTCAAGCACTAGACGCCTTTTAGAATTTTTCTCTACTCTAGCCAAGGTTTTGTAAACTACATACTCTCTGTATTCATCCAGCGCGGCTTCTTTAGCTACGAGAATTAAATTCTTTTTAGAAATTATTTCCATCAAGAAGTCACTATAAACATAATTTATAAACTTTTTTCTCTATGCTCTTCTTTTTGTTCTTGGTAGAGATTTTTAGCAATTGACATCAAAGCCAACGCCACCTCTCTCCTCTCCTCTCCGATTATGTCCAACGTCTGTAAAAAAGGCGTATTGCCGTCAATTCCCCTAGCCCTAAGAAACGTCCACAGATCTCTAAAGAAGTCAGTCATCTTAAGAGTAGCTAAATAAACATCTAAAGAATCTCTAAGCATAGCAACTCTCTTCCTGCCCATAACCACTGTAAATATAACTCCATCTCTCTCTAACACGTACAAATGCCACTGCGCCGCGCCGTACGAAATGCCGAGAGCCCTAGCTATTTGATAAACAGACGCCCTTCCCACATTTTTTAAATATTCTACAATACGTCTCCTTACATCTGCCGAATCCACATCACCTAGACAAAAACCCTCTCTAAAAAAGTTATCTACCACAGGAGAGAAAAACTTTTAAACACGTGTGAGATCGGAAGAGCGTCGTGTAGGGAAAGAGTGTAGTTGGCGGTGGGGGGG
>CAMLLK010000149.1 GCA_946480885.1 uncultured Thermoproteales archaeon | reverse complement strand
GTATCCAGCGTGACTGGCCACGGGCTGGACCTCTTGCTGAGATTCCTCTCCCTCCTCCCCAGAAGGAGGCGTTGGGGTTATGGAGGCGAATTCCTCATGTATATTTCCGACATATATTTAGTCAAAGGAGTGGGCGTTGTGATAGGCGGCTTAGTGGAGAAAGGTATTTTACACGTAGGAGATAGAGTATGGCTCGGCCCTTATAGCGACGGCAAGTGGATGCAGACAGTGGTGAAGTCAATTCACTTCAATAGAACCCCAGTGGAGTCGGCGAAGGCAGGTAGCTTCATTACAGTAGCTCTGGACAAAGTTGAAAAGGTTGAGAAGGGGATGGTCCTCTCGGCGAGGCCTCTTAAGGCAGTTAGGGAAGTCACTGCAGACGTGTTAGTGCTCAGACACCCCACTGTGATTAGAGCTGGCTTCTCCGGCGTCTTTCACTACAAGGCCGTGAGGACGGGGGGGTATATAAAGGAGATCGATAAAGGCGAGCTCATGGTGGGAGACAGCGGAGTTGTTAAAATAGAGCTGTCGCGACCCTGGCACATCGACAGCGGAGTGTTCGTGTTTCGCAACGGCCCAACAAGAATACTCGGCCGCATAATAGGTACCGATGGAACTCTATCTGCCTAAGCGCTGTTAAAAGCGCCTTGTGTGAGACATCCGGCTGTCACTCCGAATTTTCTGGGCAGGGAAAAGTCCTCTGGTAGCGCCACTTTTACGCACATCGCCTTAACCGCTGTCATCGCACCTGTGGGCCACTTTTATCCAGTCGTCTACAAGCTTTATCTCTGGCCTTAGGTACACTCCCTGCGGTGTGTCAAATACGTAAAACGCGGCCATCTTGTCTCCCACTTTACACACTGCTTTTCTCCCCGTCACGAAGCACGACATCTGCTTCCCTCTCCATTCCCCTTCCCACCAAAAGGCCCTCCTCAAGGCGTACTCACTAATTAGCGGTACTGCGAATCTTTCGCCGTATCACGCCGAAACGGCTTGCTGAAGGCGGTAACGCCGGCGCTACCCAAGCTGTACGGGCTGAGGGACGCCCTTGCAGAATTCGCCGACGTGCTTAGAGATGTTACCCGCGAGGCGATTAAAAGGAAATTCGGCATTGACTTGGCGTACGACGTGAGGAACAAAAGTTTTTCAAAAATAGAGGAAGTTGTTACAATGACCGATGACTACGTTTACAGAAACGTCACAGTGGAGAGCGGGCCGCTGGACACCAGCGGAAGCTATCCGAAGACCGTCATCCGCTTTAAGCTTGGCGATGAGGAGGTGGCGCACATAACCGTGTATTGGAGAGGTGATGAGCTACAAGCCCAATTCGGCGGCTCCCGAGAAAAGGTGGAGCGTTTAGCCTCTGTTATCAGAGCGCTTGGAGGTAAGGCGGAGGTTAAGCAAGATGGTGATAGATGGGTAGTCCAGCTCTACACCGACGGCATAATTGCCATCCGCCACGACGGCTGGCTGAACGCGGTGAAGGGCTTTGTGAAAGAGCTTAAAGACAAGGAGCTGATCAGCGAGGATAGATACAAACAGCTGGTAAGGGACATAGAGGCCGGCCCCAACACCGTTAAATTCGCCGGCGTGGAGTTCTCGGTTAATTATGGAGACAAGTATAGCGATATAATACAAGTAAGATATACACCGACTAGCGAGGCATCTAAAAACGCCGCCGTAAACGCATTAAGGGCCAAAGGACTGAGGGAGGGCGAACACTTTACGGTAACAGAACAAGGCGGTTACGAAATCCGCGTTACAAAAGAAGCATACGCCAAGGCCGTTGAGACTTTGGCGCAGGTCGGGCTGAAGGAGGGAGAACACTACGCCGTTTACGGCAAAAGGCGTGAAATCCATGTCAAAAAAGACCGCAAAGACGCCGTTGTTAGGGCCCTAAAAGCGGCGAGGCTTAAGGAGGGCAGAGACTTCACCGTGAAGTGGAGCGGACACTACGTAATCCACATCACCTACGACGGCCTCCGCGAAATTCAGTGCATGGCGCTGGGCGGCGACGTGGAGGCTGAAAGGTTCATCAGGGAGTTGGAGGACGTTTTGAAGCGCAGACACGGCGATGACGCAGCGAAAAAGCTAATTGAGGTTCTGACTCCGGCGAGGGAGGAGGGAGCGGCGGAGCTTCCGCTGGCGGTATACGACGAGGGGGGCAACTTAATTGCCCGCGTTGTAGATCTGCGGTATGAATTTGTGGAAAACGGCAAGGTGGTAAACCAATGCGCTGGGGAGGGCTGCCGTCTGCGCATTATTGTGGAGTATGATGCTGGAGGGGAGAGGAGGCAATTGAAGATGGAGTGGTACTGGGGCAGAGTACAGGTAAAGAAGGGCGACGCGACTGTCACGTATTACTACGAAATAGCGCGGCCAACGGTGAAGGACGATGTGGAAGCCGCCGTGTTAAAGGCGCTGACGGGAAAGGCGAAAAGGGGCAGAGTGTACCTCCTCGCAGACCAGCTAGACGCCTTGCGCAGGTTCAAGCCGCTAAAAGACGCCGTAGATCAGTGGAGGGCGGGAAAGCCGCAGGGCCAGCGCGACGCTCAAAACGCACCTCACACGAGCCTTAATCTTTAATTTATTTGCTACAATTGAGCGCCGATGGAACTCTATCTGCCTAGACCTCTCTGTACTGTTGTAAACTGTAAAGACTTGGAACACTTAGACGTGGACACAGCATTGACGGAAATGAAAAAGGAGCAGGAAGTATTTAGGCTACTGCCCGACGTATACGCTTATAGATACGACTTTAAGCGGCTTTCCCCCTCTGTTATAAACGACTACGAGTACTGCCCGAGATTATTATGGACGCAGTACAAGCTCGGCCTTAAATTGTTCAGTATAGATTCCGCAGTCGCGATAGTTAAAGGGAGGTTGCTCCATGAGAGATATGAGAGAGCCGTGTCTGTATTTGACAACGTTATCGCTGAGTACAAGATTGAAATTGGGGACTTAGTCGGCGTGGTAGACATAGTGATGAGGAAGGGAAATGAGTACATACCTGTGGAGACAAAGACTGGCCTGGCCAGTAGGGAAGCCCACAGGAGACAGCTACAAATCTATATTCACATGCTCAAAGCCCGTTATGGCTATTTAGTATATAGGAACAGAGTTGAAAAAGTAGAGAGAGATAGCAAGGCGGTTGAAATGCTATACAAGATTAAGTCTGTTTTGCAGATGGACAAGCCGCCTAATGTGAATTGTAAATCCTGCCCCTTCAAGTATATATGTAAAAACGTCTTGTAAGTGTCGAAGAGAATACTTAATAGCCTTTCTGTTTTAAAGACTTATGATGAATGAAATTTTATTAATAGCTTTTTTAACAACATTTATAGTTTTTATAATATTTTTAGTAAAGAGAATATCACTATATAAATTAAAAATTGATTTAATGTCGCTCGTAGTACATGAATTTAAAGAGGCTTCTAAAGGCGGAGTTGGCTATATGCACTTTTCCATATCGGCCGGCATAGTACTATCAGTTTTGCTAGCCATTTTCCACTATTTACACCCCCTGGCGTTTGCGCTGTGGATTATTTCGATACCTATTTTTGAGGGAAACGAGGCAGCCGCCGCGAATTGAGAGGGGGTGTG
>CAMLLK010000148.1 GCA_946480885.1 uncultured Thermoproteales archaeon | reverse complement strand
GCGTCTCCACTACGAAGCCTCTCTAGGCCTTCTAATACTGCCTCTCTGAGTTTATTCTCTACTAAAGCCCTCTCTTTTTCTCCCAATTCCCAAGAGCCCGCACCTCCGTGAACGACTACGACAGGTTCTACTTTAGTGAAATCTTACTTTCTAATTCTCTTGTGACTAAGAAACCAGGAGAAGTCACTCTTCTCCCATCTACTAGCACATGGCCGTGTACAATTAATTGACGGGCGTGGTGTATAGACTTAGCTAGTCCAAGCCTATAGACAACAGTCTGAAGCCTACGCTCGAGTATAGCCCTTACGTCAAGAGAAAGGATTCTATCCAAAGGCACGTTTACATCATCTATATAGCCTTGTTCGTATAATCTCTCTTTGAATGGCATCTCAAGGGGAGCCCTCTCTTCTGCAGTCATTGATAAAAGAGAGCGGGCCCGTCTCACAATCCATTTTAACTTAGACCTGGCTAGCCATAGTTCTTTTTTGTTTCTCAATCCATACTCTCCCATGAGCTGCAATTCCTCAAGTAAGAGTTGTCTATTCCATATTTTTTTAGGTTTTCCCTCTAGGTATTTCTTTCTTGGTTTCTTTAAACCGCCCATATGGTCACGCCAACTCTTTTTTTAAAAACTTTACTTACCTCTAGCCGACTTTTTCTTAGTCACGCCAGCGGTTACGCCAAATCTTCCAGTAGTCACACTTCTCTGACCTCTCACCTTTAGACCTAGAGAGTGCCTTACGCCTTTCCAATTCTTTAACTTTTTCATTAAGTCTACGTCGCGTTTTGCCGCTAAAACAAGCTCAGACCCTATGAGATGTAAGTCGCGACCCGTCTCTGGGTCTTTTCTCCTATTTAAAAACCACGAAGGCGCTATTTCATTTAAATTACGGACGGCCCAATCGAGCCTATTTATCTGATCTTCAGACAACATCCCCAATACGGCGTGAGGATCTATGCCAATTTTCCAACAGATGGCATACGCTGTAGAGATTCCAATTCCTCTAATCTTTGCCAGGGCATACACCACTTGTTTATTACCATCTAGGTCTGTGTCTCCGATGCGTACAATAGCTCTAATTTCATAAGACACAAGACACAAAAGCCCAGGCTTTTTAAACTTATTGTCGCCTAAGCCTCGGGTTCACCAACGGCTCGAGCGCAAAAAAGACGAGGACAAACCCCACGGCTGTCAATACAATTAATAAACCAGGGGGCAGGATCCACCACCAAGCAAAGTTTTGCAAAGCGCCGTTGTCAAAAGCCTGTTGCATAATTTGGCCCCACGTAGGTATCGAGGGGTCCCCGAGCCCAAGAAAGCTAAGGCCAGCTTCTGCTAAGATGGCGCCAGGTACATTAAATATCATTAAGGCAAAAGAGTAGGGCAGCACAGGCGGCAGTATGTGCTTCCTCATAATCCAAAGTCTACCAGCGCCAGCTAATTTTGCAGCTTCAATAAATGGACTTGATTTAATACTTAAAACCATCGACCTCACTATTATAGTCGTACCAGCCCAGCCGAATAAAACTAAGACAAATATGATATTAAATAAGCTCCTCCCAAGCACAAACACAAACAGTATCAACAACGGCAGAGTCGGTAGATTATTCATGATATCGGCAAATCTCTGTATCCCTTCGTCTAATCTCCCCCCCACGTACCCACTAATTATGCCCAACGCCATCCCCACTAATGTAGCTAACAGAGCCACCACACCGCCTATAAACAACGCCACTGGAAAGCCAAACATTAGGCCCTGAGCTAGATCTCTGCCGAGGTAATCTGTGCCCATAAGTCCATAAACACCACCTTGGACAACTAGTCTCACATTTCCAATATTGTCATTGGGGTCGCCTATGAGCTGAACTATGAATACATACCTCCCCTTCAAAGGCTGGAAGGATTCACTGACACATTTTTCGCCAACCGCCTTTCCGAACACAATATGGGTTAGTAAATCGGCGTTGCGGACTTCAGTTAATGTACATTGGACACCAAGAGTTTCTGCAAACCTTACCACGTTTCTAAGAGCCTGCGCCTCTGCTCTTATTATTATAGTTCTAGGGCTTTCAATAAATCTCAAATATGGAGGACTTTCATCTCGCCTCGGGGGAGGTATACCTGGGTCGAAATTAAGTAGATGTATTACAGAATCATCTGGTCTTTTTACAATCAGCGATATTAAAGGATAACCTCCGTGAAATGTTAGATTTTGATACTTCAGAATTATACCAGTGGGGAATCTATCGGCATCAAAATCGTAAATAAATACCCAACTTTTCACTCCATTCTCCATCTCTGTAGGTTTATCTAAATCATACACGTAATGTTGTGGGAATTTATACGGCACTAAATAGTTGTACCACACCGGCGGGACGAGTTTCGGATACTCTTCCCAATATTTTGGATTAGACCAATACCTCACCCCGTAGTCTAGTGGAAAACTCAACACTACTACAATAGAAATTATTGAGAATAGCAAAAGTATTGTAATACCAGCGACGCCAGCGGGACTTCTTAAAAAATCTCTAATCATGATAACCTTATCCTAGGGTCAACTACGACGTACAAAATCTCTAGAGTAAATCTAGCGACAATATACACGAGCGTAAATACATAAGTAAGTGCAAAAATTACCGGCTCATCTAAGGCAGTTATAGCTGAATAATAGAGAGAGCCCATACCCGGCCAGTTAAAAACTCTCTCCGTTATTATATAACCCGAAATAGAGCCCGCAAGACTTAAGATAAGACTTGTTAAAATCGGCGGCAGCGAGGGTCTTAGAATATAACGTCTTCTCACAATGTCTTCAGACAGCCCCTTCGCTCTAGCGAAATTGACGAAATCTTCTTGAGATATACTAAGTACAATATTTCGTGTAGTATATGCCCAACTCCCAAAAAATGCGATAAACGAAGCAATCATAGGAAGAGAGAGATGCCACATTACATCCAAGAAGTAAGCCAAGGGCTCTTTAGGAGGCGGAACAGACACCATGCCGCCGGGGGGGAAGATCTGAACCCCCCATAGGATTTTTGGAGCATAAGCTAAAGCCAGAATTAAGACAAGCCCTACGAACCACAACGGGAGAGCATATGAAGCTGCCGACAGAATAGAAATCACCCTATCTATTCTCGACCCCACGTTTGACCCTATATACAAACCTATCCATATACCAACCAACGCAGTTAAAGCCACGCCGGTTGTGGTCAAAATAATCGTATTTGGCAGTCTCTCTATAATTAAGTCAAAGACTTTGTTAGACCCCCAAGAAGATTGTAGAGTACGAGAAGTCCCCAGGTCCAGAAATAACAAATTTAATATCAACTGTGGGAGTCTATACTCCCAAGACTTGTCTAAACCGAGGGCTTGAGCTCGCGTGCGGTTGTACTCAATAATAATTCTTTCAATCTCAGCCGGGTCTTGAATACCCTGACTTATCAACTGCTGTCTAAGTTCTTGAATCTCTAGTATTAGAATAGACCTAAGTATATTATCTGAAAGGCCAGAGGCGCCCATTATAAAAGCCAAGAGAACTAAAACGCCAATTAGAACAAATACTAAAGTAATCCCTTTGACTAAAAGAGTCTTAGCTAAAGAAGCCATATAGTA
>CAMLLK010000147.1 GCA_946480885.1 uncultured Thermoproteales archaeon | reverse complement strand
AAGCGTCGGCGCCGCCACTTCGGCGGCGGTATCAATAGGTTTTTTAAAATCCTATTCATCATGTGCGGGGGCAGACGTTGAAAAAATAGAGCTGGCTAAGTTAGGACATAGAGTAGAGCTGGAGGTACAGGGCGTAGCTTCGCCTATGGACACAACAGTGTCGGCTCTAGGTGGAGTCTTAAAAATTTGGAGCACTCCATTTAGAGTCGAGAGACTTGACGCATCGCTTCCTTTCTACATCGTGTTCCTCCCAAGGATAGGCACGACTAAGGAGATAGTAGCAGCAGTGAAGGCCTACGTCGAAAAGAGACAGTCTCTTAAGTGGGTGATAGAAGCCATTGGATATGTTGTAGAAGAGGGAGAGGGCTGTCTTAGACGAGGCGACTTAGTTTGCGTTGGCGAGTTGATGTATATAAATAATTGGCTACTGGGCGCGCTTGGCGTAGTGGATAGGCGAGTAGTTGAATTGCTAGAGGCCGTGGGCCCGTATATATACGGCGGCAAGATTAGCGGAGCCGGACGTGGAGGTGTAGTGTTGTTGTTGCCCAGAGACGAGGAGTTGTTAATAAAGGCGCTGTCGTTGTTAAATCTAAAGTTTTTAAATACTTCGGTGTATACAAGGGGAGTTACGGAGCTGTGATTGGTATACTAGGCGTCGTAGGTCTATTTCTAATCGCAGCTGCGTGGGCAGTTAATATTTTGAGGAATAGCCCCCCTCCTCCCATAGACCTCACTGTGTTGTATCTACTAGGCAGTGTGTCTCTAACTATATACGCCTTGTTTTTAAACGACATAGTTTTTATAACACTTAACACAGCGTCTAGCGTCTTGTCTTTTATAAATTTAGTTAGAGCTCTACGTATAAAAAGGTAGAGTCTGGTGTTTATATGGCCGCAAAGCCTATGTTAGGAGGAAGAGTTTACCACTTGTTATTAAAAATGGGCGATGTCCCCCGCTACGTCTTACTTCCGGGCGACCCTGGAAGAGTGCCTTTGATAGCTAGACATTGGGAAAACGCCAGAGAAGTGGCTAGGAATAGAGAATTTGTGACTTGGGTAGGTAGCTATAGAGGCGTCTCAGTGGGGGCGACTTCAACAGGTATAGGGTCTGGCTCTACTGCCATAGCCGTTGAGGAGCTTCTAAGAGTGGGGGCAGACACATTTATCAGAGTGGGCACTACAGGTGCGTTGAGGAGAGATATTAAACTAGGCGATTTAATAATTGGGTCTGCGGCCGTGAGATTCGACGGCGCATCTAAGTGGTACGCCCCGCCCGAGTACCCCGCCGCAGCTCATTGGGTTGTTGTAAAGGCTCTAGTTGAGGCATGTGGCGTAGTTGGAGTGAAATGTCACGTGGGGGTAGTTGCCTCTACAGATTCTTTCTACGTGGGTCAAGAGAGGCCTGGGTTCAGAGAGTTTCTGCCGCCTTGGTCGAGGGGTCTAGTTGAGTGGTTACGTAGTCTCAACGTCCTTTCTTTTGAGATGGAGTCAGCTACGATATATACACTGGCGTCTATCTACGGCGCCAGGTCGGGCGGCGTCTACTCAGCAATAGCAAATAGAGAAACTAATGAATTTATGCCTGAGGTAGGCGTAGAAGACGCTATAAGAGTAGCAAACGAAGCTGTTAGAATTTTGGCTGATTATGATAGTAAAAGTGGTACAAATCCGTGACGTAGTTATTATAGAGACTGAGCTCAGTCCGTGCGCCGATGTGTTTACCTTTCGTATAGTTAATAAATTTTTAGAAATCTGTGGAAGCGTCTACCAACTTAGTGAAGAACTAGAGGCCTTTAGAAAGGGCCTACTCATATTGAGAAAAACTCCGTATTTTTTCGAATGTGAAGAAGGTGTCTGTATCGCTGCGAAGACACATGTTTAAAACCCCCGCCGTTGTGTAAAAATATGGAGATTGCGGTGGCTGTCTACAACATAAGCTCTGTGCCTAAGATGTTAGAACTTGCCAAAGTCACATTTGGCTTCGGCGTCAAGCGTCTAGTTTTGATTAAGGTATTCGGCGCCGCTGCTCAACAAATCGGCGACCTTTTTAAACTCGCGTTTAAAATGGGGGGAGAAGTCTTAGTATTCAACGACTTAAACGACGTAGTTGAACTACTCAAGCCAGACGTAGTATATCTCCTTGACAAACCTAAGAAAGAGGCTAAGCCAGTTGAAAAAATAGATGGAAAAATTCTTATTGTTGTACACGGCGCCGACCTCTCCTTCTCCCCTAGAGAGATGCCAGAGGGCGCGACGGTGGTCTATAGTGTAGAAAAAGACGTGGGATCTATAGGGCAGTTGGCTGTGGCGTTATATAAACTCCTCGGCGGCTAGCCCCTCACAGGTACTCTTACCTCTTCTTCTTTAATTTTCTTCGCAGTTATTATCAAAACGCCGTTTCTATACATAGCAGACACTGTAGAGGTGTCTATTTTAAACATCAGTCTAATATGTTTTTGATATTTTCTATCGCCTCTTGCCCCCTCAGCTTTAAGAGAAGTACCGTCTTTCGACACAGATAGAGCTATGTCACTCGGCTCCAGGCCCGGCATGTCGATTTCAATCCTCACCTCTTCCCCCTCTTCAACAATTTTGTAGTCTTTTTTCTCTCTTACGTCTTCTATCATTTTTTGAATTGACTTAGTCACTTCCTCAATTGCTTTTTTAAAATCTTCCATATAGAAAACTCTTACCTCACTTATTAATATACTCTTATAGTTTGAGATATTTAAAGTAATATAGTATTTATTACACAGCAACTAATGACGACGCTTACAAGGTCGGATTATGTGAAGAGGGCTGAGCGTCTGATTTACTTTAATAACTTATAAATTTTTATTATGGGGTATAGCTTAGAACACGCCAGAGTAAAAGAATTAATTGAAAAACAGCCATGTACAGGTAAGACCCCCAGCGACGTGGCTTATTGTATAAGACAAAGACTTGAAACGGCTGGATACGCCGTCTCCACTCTACAACTCCTCGACTCAAACATCAACATACCAGAGAAAGAAGAAGATACTCGGTTTATCAGAGTGGAGTCTGTAAAAGAGGAGCTACACATTTTCACCTTTGTAGTTTTAAAACTCGGCAGCGTATATAAAGCTCTTTGGCTACAATCCGCAGTTGTGGAGAAGTGATGGAGACCGTCAGAGAGAAGTTGATAAAAGTACTAATTGAACAAAAGACGCCATTAACCGTATATCAACTACATATGTTAATACACACAGATCTAAAGCCAGAAGAACTCTACGACGAGTTAGAACATGTGAAAAAGAGTTTAAAAAGAATGGGTTATCGGCTAGAAGTAGTGCCAGCTATGTGTAAAAAATGTGGATTTGTATTTACAGACAGAGAGAAGTTAAAAAAGCCTAGTAAATGCCCCCGCTGTAGAGGTGAGCGTATAGAGCCGCCTAAATTCTACGTAGAGCCTCTATGACTACTTCTTCTTAAACTTCTTCGGCCTTAGGTTTCTCGACTTACATCTTCTACACTTCTCTGCGTCTGGGGGGTTACGGGCGCCGCATTCTCTACATATTTTATATTGAAATCTATGTCTTAGAACAATGGCTAATTTGTCGGGGTCTAAAGTAATAGGCATAGTCAAAGGAATAACT
>CAMLLK010000146.1 GCA_946480885.1 uncultured Thermoproteales archaeon | reverse complement strand
CCCCCCCCCCCCCCCCACACCAACCCTCTTTCCCTACACGACGCTCTTCCGATCTACTATTACTGCGGAGAGTATATCTACTGGTCTCTTTCAAGACCTCGCTTTGTTTAGACCAGTAGCACAAAAACTAGCTCTGTTGTTAAATATAATGCCGCAATTTGACTCTGTAAAGACTAAGCTAAATATAGAGACTGTGTAATAGACACAGCGTATTCTTCCCTACCACCGTTGAGTGGGTTGTCGGAAGGGGCTTTAGCTCATCTACTTCTCTGTAATCTTACCAAATGAAATTTTGCCACTATGCACCTCGCCATCATGTAGAAAAGGATCTCATACCCAATGCGCTTTTCTCAACGCCGTAATTTTGTTTTTTATGCACACATGTATATCCGCTTTACCAGTTAGCTTTACTGTGAGTAACTACAAAACCGAGTGTAGGACTTCATAAATTTCCCAGTGGTTATAATTGAGCAAAATGGGTTCCCTTACTTTAGCTCTGAATTTTGTAAAGCCCTCTAGAGTTAAGAATCCTAACTTTCTAAAGCCATGTCGCCATAATAAGAGACTGAATAGAGCCGAATTTACGATGTGTCAGATATCTGCTGTGCAGCTTGGCACCACAGCGGATTAAAGACCGCTGTCAGGCGATTTGTAGGGATTATTTAAAAAGGAGCACAGCCAAATCCCATCGCCACACTTCACTTCGGCTAACTGATAAGTGTATAACAATCGGTGAAGCCGTTGTTGGATCTACTACGTTAACACCGGGTAGATGGCTCTTGATGTTGTAAAACTCTCAGCGTCTTTCTTTAATCTTCGTCTATTACACCTCCGCAAAGTCGACGTTTTAACAATCTTAAATGTTGATCAGCAGGGCTCAATAGTAGATGGGGGTTTTGTAGTTATTGCATATGTCACCATTGTTACTTCAGGGATTTCAGAGACTATTCGTTGAGATATTTTAGTAAGAACTTCATATGGTATTCTACTCCAATCGGCTGTCATAGCGTCTTCACTTTCCACAATTCTTACCGTCACGATATAACCCTCGGCTCTTCTGTCTCCCTTTACTCCCACCCATTTATCTTCACCAACTACTGCAAAGGCTTGCCAGACTTTATTAAACATACCTACTTCTCTAAGCTCTTCCTCGACTATTTTTGTAGCTTTTCTTACTATTTCTAACTTCTCCCGAGTAAATGGGCCTATGATTCTCACAGCTAGGCCGGGGCCGGGAAAAGGATGTCTATAAACTATCTCATCTGGTAGACCCAGCGCTTTTCCAATTTTCCTAACTTCATCTTTGTAAAAATCTCTTAGTGGTTCAATAACTTCTAAATTAAACCAACTGGGTAGCCCCGCCACGTTGTGATGACTTTTTATCTTATCTGCACCCTTTACCGCTCCGCTTTCTACAACGTCTGGGTAAAGAGTGCCTTGCGCTAAATATTTCACATTCGGGAAGTTTTTTATCACTTGTAGAAATACTTCCGCAAAGGTTTCGCCCACTATCCTCCGCTTCGATTCACAATCCGCCACTCCCTCAAGCCTCTTTAGAAATACCTCTCTGGCGTCTATATAATACGCTTCTATACCGAGAGATTTTAACGTTTTAATAACACTCTCGGGCTCTCCCTCTCTAAATAATCCATGATCTACAAACACCGCTTTTGCTCGCTGTCCAACCGCCTTGTGTATTAAAACCGCAGTCACAGTGCTATCAACGCCTCCGCTTACTCCTATTAAAACTTCACCGTCATTTACTCTATTTTTCACATATTCTACAATACGTTCAATTTGTTCCTCAGGTCTCCAGACGCTAGATACACCTGCAATAGTTCTAAGAAAGTTTTCAAATATTATATAACCCTTTGACGTATGTGAAACTTCAGGATGAAACTGAACTCCATAGATTTTTCCACTTTTCATAGCGGCTATGTAGTTATTTTCACTAATAGCCAAAACAGTAAAACCCGGGGGCGCCTGGGAGACATAGTCTGCGTGACTCATCCACGTAATCTCTTCATCGTCCCAGCCGTTGAATATGTCGTCTCTCACAAGAATTTTCACCCTAGTTCTCCCATATTCTCCCTTGCCTTGTGTCACCTCGCCTCCGAGTTTCTTCGCAATAAGTTGATGTCCGTAACATATGCCTAACACCGGCTTGCCAAGATGAAATAAGTCTACAGACACGTCAGGCGCGTTTGGCTCATAAACTGACTTCGGTCCCCCCGACAGAATTATCGCTTTGACCTCTGGTGATTTCACACTTTCAATTTCATCGGGGTGTATCACTTCTGCATACACTCCACGTTCTCTAACTCTTCTCGCTATTAAATGTGCATACTGCCCCCCAAAATTTATAACTAATACCTTGTCCACTAGCAATTTAATACAATTATTTAAAAACTATTCTATATACAAGACATCTAGCTCAAGGACTTCTAAGTGTGTATTTAAAATATCTGCCACATTTGGCATAGTACGGCCGCCATCTCCATGAATAAATTCTTTAATGTACAGACCGCCTTGGGCTCTGATATATAGTTCAAAAACGTGGGGAGAGATTAGACGCCATGCTAATTCATACACCATTCTCCTTTTCTTTTTTCTATGGCTACGTCTTAAAATCCTCTTAGGAGTATATTGAACAACTGTCGACCCATGTAGTTGAGCAAGTCTACCCAATTGCTCATGTGTTAACTCTACATCTGACAACACCAAGGCGCGGTATAGCTTGATGTCCGTCTTAGATTTTTCTTTTAATCTCCGAATTTCATTTCTTGTAGTAAGCCCTTTTGGATGAAATATAATTTCTCCATCTTCGTAAGGTAGAGCTGTCTTTGTGTATGAAGCCGGACTTTTTATTTCTACGACGACGGGGCGTCCGTTGCCGAGCATTCTAACATCGCTGTCTTCTCTGCCGGCGATATGGAGAGTGATGTCTACGCCTCCGAAGATATCTACTAAATACTTTAGTTTTTCATATATCGTTGTTTTTACAGAGCCGAATTTTTTAACTTGGGACACGCGTCTACTGAGTTTCCAGTATCTCCCCTCAATTAATATTGGATTTCTTACCAAATAGACCTCACCTGCGGTTAGATCTATTTTAAATACGACGTTAGGTCTTAGTTTATCCACTCTTTTCCCAGTAAGATGTCTCATTAACGCCTTACCGAGCCGCCGGTTTACCTCATGCTTTATTGACTCAGCCGTTGTGATTAGGTATTTCTTAACTATTTCAGACTCTCTTTCTAGAATATCTCTTGAAATCGTTGTGCCAACTGCATATGTTGTAAAGTCACACTCAGTAACTTTTTTTAAAACCGTGTCCACTAACGACTCTACGCCGTCGAGTAATCCTCCACATATGTAACAGACCTCTTCATCGACATTGACACCTATACTTTGTAAATAACGCCTAGTAGGCTTGTGCGACTTCGCAAGTTGTTTTAAGTCTTCCACCACGTCTTCTCCATTTCTATGTCTAGAAACTAGGTCCATATGAATAAGTGTTTTCAAAGCTCCTCCTCTCTCGCTGTTTTCTAAGCCGTATCCTAACGTGGCGAATAACCTCCCCAGACATGAGTCACATAGTGGATACCTCGCCAGTATTTCTCCAGCCTTGTTTATCAA
>CAMLLK010000145.1 GCA_946480885.1 uncultured Thermoproteales archaeon | reverse complement strand
CGTGTCGGCAACGCTGAAGCCTATTATGAATAAATTATCAGTCTCGTAGACATCGTCGAAAGACATCGGCGGTCCGTCTATGCCAAGCGCCACCACCATAGACATAACTTTTGTGGCCTGGCACAATCTGCCGTTAGAATCGCTGTGTGCGTCCAGCCCAATTACAAACACTAACGACTGTAAAAGGTGGAACTCGTTGCTACTTTGTCCACTTCCGTACATCCCAAAGGCTTTTTTATCGCCGGCGTAGCTTTTGGCATATTCTTTAAATCTATCTACTATAAACTGCAGCGCTTCGTCCCACGTCACTTCTCTAAAACCTTCAAATGTGCCCCTTTTAGTCTTGTCTAACCTAATGGCGGGCTTTAGAACTCTAGTTCTCACACCTGGCGAATGTGGTAAAAAGTTATCCACTGTAGAGGCCCCCTTGACACAAGTCCTCCCCCCATTCCAGCCCTCTGGATCTCCTCTGACTGCTACAATACGACCGTCTCTGACGCAGTATTGTATAGCACAGCCACTTGCACAGAATGGACAAACAGCGGAGATCCACTTCTCATTTTCCCCACTTATTTGTACCGACTGCGCAGACCTCTGCGCCAATAAGACGCCGCCAGAGGCGCCGATTGCGCCTAGAGCAGCCGCGGCTTTTAAAAAATCTCTACGCGTGGTTCCCATGTCGTAGTGTACCTCTGACGTGATAAAAGATTTGTACAATTAGTTGTACACTACTCTCCGAATTTTTCAGTAAGGCCTAGATAGCTGCCTAGGATTGGGACTATGTCTACGCCTCTTATTCTCCCCAAGGCCCCCTTCCAACATGTCAATTCTGAGAATTTTACAACGTCGTCTTGTACGACGTCGGGGCCGTAAAGCAATAGAGGCACTGGCTCACCTGTGTGTTCTTTTATAGAGACTGGCGTGGCGTGATCTGAAGTCACCACTACGTATATGTCTAACAGTTTGTCTAGATACGGCTTTAGGGCTTTATCTAATCTTTCTATTACAGACACTTTGCCTGCAAAGTCTCCGTCGTGGCTCGTGCTGTCTGTCCCCTTCACATGTAGAAAGACTAAGTCGTATCTAGACAACATGTCTATAGCCATTTTGACGGCGTTGTCGAAGATGTCATCTTTTGTCCCCCCTAGGCCGGGGGCTGTGTAGACGTCCATCCCCACCGCCCTGGCCACTCCTCTTATTAACGCCACACCTGCGATAGCCGCCCCTTTGATGTTATATCTTTCTTTAATGGGCTCTATCTGAGGCATATAGCCCCCGCCTCGTAGTAGAATAGCATTTATTGGCAGCTTGCCCTGGAGTCTCCTGGCCTTGTTTATCTCTAATTCTCTCGCTAACTCTGTAAACCTCCTACTTAGCTCATTAACGACTTGCGACGTGAGCTGGGCTTCTTTATTGTCGTCTAGGGGTGTGGAGTTTAATATCTTGGCGCCGACTTTGTGCGGATCTGTGTCGCTGACTCTATGACTCACTGGTCCGCGGAGAACTAAAACACCTCTGTGTTCTACTGTGGATTTGTAGATTATCTCTACGCCGTATTTCCTCCCCACCTCTTCGCCAATAGATTTCATTAAGTCTTCTACCGCTTTGATCTCATCCGGAGCTATGTATCTACCAGCTCTTCTATCTATAACTACGCCCCCGTCGTCGACAGTGGCTAAATTTGTCCTAAATGCCACATCACCTGGCTTCAAGTCTAGGTCTGCCCCCAGCGCCTCGAAGGCGCCTCTCCCCGTGTAGTATCTATAGGGGTCGTAGCCAAATAGAGCTAAATGGGCTGTGTCAGAGCCTGGTCTGACGCCCGGCGATATGGGGTCTAGCACTCCACAAGAGCCTAGAGAGGTTAAATAGTCAATGACCGGCTTCGCCGCTTCGTAGAACGGAGTTTTTCCCCTCTTTGTCGGTCTGTCGCCTCCGCCGTCGAAGAGAATCCAAAGTACCCTAGCCATGGGTCTCTCTATCTACCCAGCTTAAGTAGTCCCGTAGGCCGCCCACTATTGGAAGAGCCACAATCTCTGGCAGTTGGTATGGGTGGATTGACTTCACTTCTTTAACTAATTCGTTTAGTTTGTCTATAGTAGTTTTTACAATTAGTAACACTTCTTCAGCCTCTTCTATCTTTCCCTCCCACCAATACATAGATTTGACAGGCGCCATATTTATACAAGAGGCCACTCTCCTCTCGAGGAGGTGTCTAGATATTTTCTTTGCCGCGTCTAAGTCGGGCGTTGTGATAAACACTACTATGTACATGTGGGGGAAGAACTAGAACTATAAAAAAATTAAATATTACAACTAATTCATTTGGTGCAAAGCACATTAGTATACGAAGTGGGTATTAGGCTTGTCGACAGGTTGCTACCGGATAGTGAAAGAGTGAAAAAGGTCTGGGAGATGTTGACGACAGATGTTGAAATACAGGCGTATTTAAAAATGGCTAACGTATTCGCAGTCCATAGGCTGAGGTACAACGACCACGGCCCCGTCCACTCTAGAATTGTGGCGGGGAGTGCTTTGGCAATATATAAAATTCTATTAGATAAAGGCTTTAAGCCTAGCGTAGTCGCAGACGAAGTGGGAGATATAGAGGATTCTACAATCGTAACGCTGATGGGCGCCTACCTCCACGACATTGGTAACTCTGTACATCGGACACACCACCCAATTTACTCAGCTATGATAGCAGACAGAGTTGTAGAGAAGGTGTTGAAGAAAATATATGGAGAGTCTGAAAAAATGTATATGTTAAAACAAGAGGTTCTCCACGCCGTATTTTGCCACGACGAGAGTTACAACTGTCTAACTTTTGAAGCCGCCTGCGCAAAAATCGCCGACGGCACAGATATGACAAGTGGGAGGGCGAGATACCCCTATAGAGTTGGTAAAAATGACATACATGCCCTCAGCGCCATGGCGATTGAGAGAGTTGAAATCGCTGCCAACGAGACGCGGCCGTTGGCTATATATGTATATATGACAAACGAGACTGGGATATTCCAAATCGACACAGTCTTAGGCCAAAAGATAGCCACATCGGGCTTGGCGCCCTATGTTGAAGTCAAGGCATATGTCCGCGGAAAGCTCTTCGCAGTGAGGAGTTTTGAAACTACACACGTAATCAAGAGCTGATTTTAACAATTTTAGAGACTTTCTCTAAATCGCCTCTCACCACCTCTATCAATAGTTTAGTCGTCTTACACCCGTTGCCTTCTAGAATCGGCACGATTTTAATATATACTTCGTACTGGCCCTCTCTTATCTCTACGTCTAATTTAGTCAAGATATTTTTCAATAACTGTAAGTCTGCCGTCTCTACGGCCTCTGAGATTAACACATGGCCTATAGTCTTAGCAGTGCCTTTGACATTTAGTAAATATGTAGTTTTATCTACTTTAGAATATTCTAAATGCTCTGGGAGAAGTGTAATATCTAACCTCTCAAAGAGATCTCTGACGTGGTCAAGAGTGAGTTTAACAACTCTGTCTAGACAGCGACTTAGTCTATCTACACTCATACATTTGAAGTCACAATCTTCACACTTTAGGATTTTTAACAACTCAGTTGTGTATTTCAACTCGTCAAGCCTAATGCTCTTCCCATACGCGGTCAACACAGACGCCACA
>CAMLLK010000144.1 GCA_946480885.1 uncultured Thermoproteales archaeon | reverse complement strand
ACTCTAAAAGCCTCAATGTACAATAACTTATCGTCGAGGTAAAGAGCCGGCTGCGTGTCTTCGACAGTGCAGTGCCAACAGCCGTACCTCACAGACCCCCTGAAGTTTTCCACACGGTGCAGCGCAAATAGAGGAGACACGTCGAAGTCTCTCTGCATATGCAAAAACGCCCACACATCTTCCTCTGTCCAATTCTCGATAGGCGCAGCTTTTGCCATTTTGCTTTTCAACGGATACACACCGAGGCAACAGCCCGGCAGACAGGATTTCAGTAGACTCCCTAACCCCGTGCCCTTCGTGGTGGTTCCCCCATGTCTCAAACCGGTGATAATCACTGCGTTGCCGTGTTCTTTCAAAGCCTTCTTAGCAGGACTCTCCATAAGATTTACAACACACCAACGAAATTTGTAAGTGGGTGCTGGGTACCCCCTCACAAACACGCGCCAGTAGAAAGTGTTAACGGCCGGAGGGGCAGCCACATGTAGCCTAGTCCTTACATATCTGCCAAGTCTGTTGACATACTCTATTAGAAACCACCTAGCCCACGCCTCCATGGTGTTGATTTCACTGAGAGTATCGCCATACAACACCACGACTTCTACATTAGGCTTTCTTATTCTAGCCCACTGGTACAACAAGATTGCGACCGCGGTGGAGCCCTTACCGCCAGAATACGCCAACACAAATCTGTCAAATTTTTTAGCTAACTCGTCAAAGACGTGAAACGGTTTATACATAGATAAAAAATTTCATAGATAAAAAATTTTCACGGTAGTAAAGAATGAGAAATTACATTAGTGAAATATTGATATACACGAGCTTGAGAGAGATGTGAAAGCGGTCATAGGTGCCTCAAGGTTGTTGTTACTACCTCTAATTGGTTTCGAGGTGGGGAGATTGGCTCAGGTACTTACTGTGAATTATCGAGTGAAAAAATCAAGTAACAAAAGTAGATCCTGGTGTAGGCTCACTCAAAGTGCCCCGCTATAAGCCGTGTTGACTTTCTACACCGCGGGGGATGTATATACTGTATGTCTCGTACTTCTTACTGTGGGGTCTGTGGCTGCGTATGAGCCAGAGGCGGCGGCGTGTGTGTTCAGCCGCCTATATCTAAAGGCCCGACGTGCCTCAAGGTCGGTGTGAGTTATCTAGAGTGTGTGGGGGCCGCTGGGGCGCCGGCGTGTCGGGGTGGGGAGTGGGGTTAAGTTTAAATGGCAGTATGTTGTGTAGATCATGTATCACTACGACTTTAGGAGGAGAGAGTTGTTTGACATGGCGGTCTCCCTCCTAGTTTTGACAGTGGGTTTCTCACTCCTATTGTCTAGAAGCACTGTGTTTGATTTTAAACTGGGCAGATTCCTAGCCATGTTACCCATAGCCTTCTTCGTCCTCTTGATAGCCTTCATAGGGCATGAGCTAGCCCATAGACAAGTGGCTAAGAGACTTGGCTACTTTGCCCACTTCCAGGCGGACTACACATTCCTGCCGCTGGCTATAATTTTCCCACTATTCTTTGGCTTTATTTTCGCAGCCCCCGGCGCGGTGGTAATATCGCCCTTCAGTAGATACGGCTTCACCGACGAGAAGAGAGATATATTCTACATCTCGGCCGCTGGCCCCGCCGTTAATATCGCTGCGGCGGCTCTAGGCTTAGCTGCGCTGGAGGCCACAGGGTGGGCGCTGTGGTACATCTTCTCATATATAAACGCCTGGTTGGCGTTATTCAACTTATTGCCAATCCCACCTCTCGACGGCAGTAAGATGATTAGGACAAACCCAGCCATGTGGGGAGTCTTTATAGCAGTAGCAGCTGCACTCCTCTGGGTCCTCTGGTAGAGCTTCCCAAGACAGACAGCCAACGGCATCTAGAGACGACGCCTTTCTATTTACAGTCTTTTTGAAATGAACTAGGGCGGTAAAACAGATGTGTGGGGCGGCAGCGGAAAAGCCGCCAAGGCGGGAAAGATATATATAAATGCAAAATAGATAGGCGCCGTGGCGCTCTGTATAGACTCGTGGGTGAGAATGTTGGGGGGTTGGCACAAAGCCCAGAGAGACTTGGCGTTTGGCATATGATTAGAGTCAGCCGGAGGAAGGCGTTGGCCCTCTCCGCGGCCGCCGTCTTTATCTTCGGCGGCGTGGGGGCGGCCACTGTGGAGACAGAGTTGACTGTGTTAGACCTAGGCGTGGGGAAGAGATTACTATTCCTCACAGACATACACGGGAGGTTGAGAACACAGCCAGTTCTAGACTACGACGTGTTGTTAATTGGGGGCGACACATACGACGAGTGGACGAGAGACTTGTCTCCCCTAGTCGAGTCTCTGTCTAGGCTAAAGGGGCCGAAAGTGGCAGTTTTAGGAAACCACGAATATATGACAAAGACCTACACTATAAGAGAGGGCGTCAGGGCTTTAGAAGAGGCTGGGGTACATGTACTAATCGACGATTGGGTGTACATAGGCGGCTTGAAGATATACGGCCTAGACTGGAGGCAGGACCCCCGGAACTACCCACCGGTCAGGGACGCAGACGTCGTCTTAGCCCACTCCCCAGACGCCTTTCAAAACGCAGAGACGGGGATATACCTCACGGGCCATACACACGGCGGACAGATATGCCTACCGAAAAATAGGCCAATTATTACAAACAGCGCCTACGGCTACACCTGGGGCCTCTACAAAAAGAAAGACGCCGTGATGTACACCTCCCGCGGCGTGGGGGAAATGCTGCCAAGAGTACACTGCGATAGACAACAACTCCTAGTCACATAACCGCCACGTCTCGTGCCTCAGGGCGTAGATAGTCAGAACGGCCGCCGTCTCACGGGGCAGGCCGCTCTACGTCTAGAATATGTACATAGCCGCCGTCTGACATATATATCTGTACCTCGCGCTTAGTTACAGAACATATATATGTTCTTACAAAAGCCGCGTCTTCTCACAGCCACTAGACTGAGAAAACAAACATTACAGCAAGACACCCCCCACGCCTCACAAACGTCCCACCACCACGTAGTTGACTTATGCTAGTCACCGGTCTAGCATATGTCAGTATACACAATCCTCGGCTTGCCATAAGCCATAGGAGGGTAACAGGAGCTCTGTCTACTCTTGACTCCACAGTCTTAAACATCGTTAGAATTATACATCAACAGAGCTCTGTCGAGGAAGTGATAAAAGACATGTATTAGTAAAAATGGACTTATTAAGAGATGCAGAGAGATTCCCATGTACATGAAGACAGAATACGACGTTCAGCAGAAGATTCTTAATATGCTGAGTGGCTTCGTTGGTAAAAAATTCCACGGCGTCGCCGTTGTGGACGTGAGGCTGAACTATGAGGTTGAGTATGGGGGCCGTAAGCGTTATGCAGATGTTGTGGTTTTTGTCGACAAGCCGCTTTTGTTAATTGAGACTAAGAAGAAGAGCGCGAGAGGCTACGGGCGTAGGTTTCATGTAAGCTCTGAAGATGTCTTGGGGCAGGTCTTTAGCTACGCCGCCATACTTAAGGCCAGGGGCGTCTATGTCCCATTTGTAGCGACTGCCAATGAGAGACAGATAGCCATTTTCCAAGTGCCCGAGGACATAGACAAACACGTCAACTGGGATGCTGTAAATGAGCGGGACTACGGTAGAGTGCTTTCT
>CAMLLK010000143.1 GCA_946480885.1 uncultured Thermoproteales archaeon | reverse complement strand
CGCCCCAGAATCCAGACCCGAACACTGAGTTAATATTCCCGCCGCCACCTTCACACAAAACTATGAGGCGGCCGGTGTGGCTCAAATTTCCTCTCGCAGACTCGAAACGCACCCACATGAAGTTGTCGTTCGACTCGCGATAAGACTGCAACTGCGCCCACTGACCATTTTCTCGGAGCATATGGACTTGGCCCCGTATTACACCTGGCAATAGCACTATGTAATAATTAGTGGAGACGTTGCCTGGGAAATAGACTCGTTTTATATCTGTTATATTACAGGGCAGCGGCCGTTGAGTCAGTTTTACCCAACTTGGGGCCCAGTTTTCAATATTGTGGTTTGTGACTATTTTGACTAATCCGCCGGGTGGGATGACTATTACGTGCCACTTCTCTCTCCCATTTGTGACGTTGTACAACGCGCCGAAGTAGCCGGCGAATGCCTGGTCGTGTGGCCTACGCCCGTCGTCAAACGACTTTATCGCCCCCCATGGGGCGTATAACACAGCGACGCCGTCGCCGTAGTTCGCCACGTAGTACTCCTCTCCATGGCGTATGTAATAGACTCTGGGCTCTCCAGAAGACACTGCAAGTCTGGCTGTGACTGAGCCGGGGATTGAGACTAGCACGGCGAAAGATGCCCACTTAGGTATTGTAAACGTGACGTTGTACACCGCCCAGTAGTCGCCGTATTGGACTAATATAGACGGCAGAGTTAAATTCCTCGGAGTATTCCCAGTGACGTAGTATAGAGTAAATACGGCCCCCAAAGCGGCGCGCGGCTCGGTGTGGCTCACATTGATGAGATAGCTATACCTCACCTCCAACACGCCCACCGACGTCGAACTCTTTATAATCTCTGCAGAGGCCCTCATAGAGGCGTCTATAATTAAGTTTTTCACCAATGCGGCAGATATATCAAGCCTCGAGGTGAGGTCTATAGCTATCGACGACGATTTTCGAGCCACTACGTCTCTCCTAGAGGGCTCGGCGACGACGAAACCGCCCAGCGGGGCTAGAGCTACAGAAGGCTCTGGATACACCCAAGGCCTCACTCTCACATAGGCGTAGTAGGCGGCCTCAGTCCACGAAGTTGTTTCAGAACCTGGATTGTCCACGATGGCGTTTCCAATCACTATCCAAAACCTCGTGGGGTAGACCGCGGGGGGTCTCGACGTCTTGCCTAAGAGTTTAAGAGGCCGGCCGGAGGAGTTGTAGTGATACACAGCCCACTCCACTGCGGAGTTGTCTACAGAGACTGACATTAAATACCACTGCCTCTCACTATGGACAGTGCCCCCGAGATCCCACGTCCGGCCGTTCCAAACGCCTCTCCAATTCGACCAGACTATTACAGGGTTTACCACCTGTACGCCGTAGAAACTAGCACATATTGGATGCGTAGTCGAGGGGTCGCCGCTGTAGTATATGTCTAAACGGGCCGGCATTATATAATTAATATTTTCCGGCATAACCAACGCCTCTACTCTATACCCCACCGGCTTGTCCCAAACCACTTCTCTAAAGACGTTAAACCCATGTCTTGTAGTGTTGGCGGCGTAGGTGGCGAACACCCTCGCCGAAGACGACACAAGAGAGGTCTGGGGCCTCTCATCAGAAATATCAACATTACCAGAGACGCGGTCGGTAGGCCGGCTCCGACACCGCTCGTCGGTGGCTACAACAGCCCTCTGCCATGTTGCAATATCGCTGGCGTCGAAATATTGCGGAAACACAGACTTGGGGTCACTTGTCACGAATGGAATTATGTCTATAGTGACGACTTTTCCGACTTGTCTATCCTCTATGGCGAATACAAGGGGCGTGGGCACGCCTGCGCTGCTGTATACTAACAAGACTTCGGAGGCCTTCCCCTTCTGTAGGAAGCCCGGCGGTACTTTGAAATGTAGCATACACAGTGGGCATTGGTAAATCTCGGCATACCAAGGCAGAGGTTGTATCTTAATTGTTCTCTTCACTCTGTCGAGGTTTGTACAATCTACTCCACTTGCGTCTATTGCGATTAGTGCAAGCCTCCCGTTGGGGTCGTTAAATCTCAACATGTCTGCCAGTATTACATTGTATCCAGCGCCTAGCGTCACTATGTCGCTTGTGTGGCCCAAGTAGGTAATTACGTAATCCACGTCGACATCTCTATAAGAATATATTACAAACCTCGCGGCCTTTACGTCCAGGGGCCGTAGGACATATCTACCTCCACATATGCCAGTGACCAGCGGCGAGGTTATATTCCAGTTGCTATACACCGCGGCTAGTGGGTAGGGGCCGAGAGTCCCGTTGTAGCCTCTGACGTGGAATTTTAAACTCCCCTCCGCCGCCGCCCCGGCGGAGGCCAGCCATATAGACAAAGACTCTAGCGACAATTCGCCCACGGCCTTGGTGTAATTAAAATGGAGCCACCTGCCGTCAGACGGCCGGCCGTAGAGGCCTACGTCTAACGCCCCCCTGGCCAGTGTAAAACTTGTGAGAGAGGCGGCGTATTGTATATAAGACCCGGCGGCTCTGACGTAGTCTGGCCACGACCGAGCCACGTAGCCATAGCCCGGCGCCCCGCCCGCCAAGGCTGCTGTAGAAGAGGCAGTGTAGTACGCGTAGAAGACTGTTACGGCGGCCGCGACGAGGAGGAGCCCCGTCAGTATTAAAACTTGGCCTCTCATGGCCTCCCAATGCCTACGGCCACTACCACCTGCGCCCCGCTGGGCAGCACCACTCTGTACTCAACATGCCAAGTGTAGGGCCCGCTGTAGCCGCTGGGGCGTGCAATTGTCAACAACGGGCCGTCCCGCGGCGCACACGCCAGACACGGCGGAAGTAAGCCACTTGGGTAGACTGTGACGTTGTAGACATAGGGCGCCCCCAACGCGGTCTCTACCATATTCCTCACCACCTGCGTCCGGGCGCCGTCGCAAATGGCCTCTTCTAACGCCCGTAGAAACTGTGGATCTATCACCAACACGCCGACGTTTGTATACAACTGCTCCATAGCCTCTCTATTACTAGACTCCGAGACGGGGCCTTGAGGCGCCGTGGCGAAAAACGCCACCACAGACCCCACCATAGCCACCACAAAGAAAAGCTCTACCAACCACTTCACGGCCTTCTATACACCCAGAGAGTGACGTTGTACGTAGTCGAGGGGCTGTCCACCACTCTAGTGGCCACCGCCGCCGGCACCCACGGCTCTCTAGTAAAGCCCCAACGCGTCCAAGTAGTTATGTTTATAGACATAAACGGTGGGTAGGGCACCAGAGGCACTACAATTATGTCAAGACCTCCCCCCGCTTGTTCGGGTGCACGGGGCTGCACTGCGACCACGGCCACTTTAGCCTCTCTTGGGATGTTAGCTATATAACACGCAGTACAATGTGCGCTTTTCGTACAACTAGAACACGGCTCTACTTTAACACTCCCCTTGCCGACGCCCGGGTCTAGAGTT
The DNA here is from genome assembly GCA_946480885.1 of uncultured Thermoproteales archaeon. The sequence continues at coordinate 241 of CAMLLK010000143.1, read as the reverse complement.
ATGTCTTCAGCCACTGTACGTTTACTACCGCCTAGGTATAGATCTACATACCTCACATCGAGCACTGCATTATTTCCCCCGCCGCACGAAATAGCCGAGTCGTGTACTATATACAAAGCCAGGGCGCCGTCTCTAACTGTGGCGAAGCCATATGCAAATGGCCTACCCCCTCGTGTAGTGTTGTAACAAATCAAGGTGGGCCTGTCGATTTTTTCAAAAAGAACCACCAAAGGCTCATTAC
>CAMLLK010000142.1 GCA_946480885.1 uncultured Thermoproteales archaeon | reverse complement strand
TCCCGCCAAGGCGTTTGAGAGATACTCTAGCCTAAGGGCTTTGTCCACTTCGCTTTCTATATTCCAAAAACGTGGAAATTTTTCTTTAGAGAACTGGAGCTGTATTTCAACCGCTTTAGCCAAATCCACGTGTATATACAGCGTTGGTTTTTAGAGACTTTATTCAAAATACTGGAGGTCGAGCCCCATGGCCTCCGTCTGGAACTCAAGTCCCTCCAACGCCCTCCTACCCATTAGATATTTCACCACGTTGTAATACTTCTCTACTATCGAGGGAGAGACGCCTAGTCTAGCCGCGGCGGCCTCCACTACGGGCTTTGGGTTTTCGTAGAAGTAAGCAACGGAGTTCTCCACCTCCTCTACGGCCTCTATAACCTCATCTCTAGAGGCTTGGGGAGAGGCGGCGAATACGGCGTATATCAAAGGCCTGCCGAATTTCTCTCTCCACACCTCCCCCACGTCGTATATATGGGGGACGCCCCGCGCCACTAGTTTAAGGGCGTCGTCGCCTATTATTAAGACGCCGCCGAATTGCTCCAAGGACCCATCTAGCGTGGGCACACTCCTAAACTCTATCCCCAAGGCGATTTTTAAAGCCAAGGCGCTGACTGTGGTGTCTTCCACTGCGGCGTAGCCCACGCCGCCGCCTTTAAAAAGCCGCGAGGACATGACGACGCCGTCGCTGTATATAGCCACACGCGGCACAACCCTCAGCTTGTACCGAGACGCCAGTGTCACTGGGACAAAGCCGCAGCAGACAGAGCCGTTGGCTAACAACATAGCAGACTCTAAATTACTGGCAGACACTACAGAGGCCTTTACTCTATAAAAAAGAGGGTCGCTGTGGACGTATTTAAGTCTAACTATACGCACAGCTACAATATAGACTCTGTATAAATATTTATTCTAAAAACATTATAACTATAAAAATTTGGTAACGACAGCCGGCGACCCTCGGCGTAATGACGCCGGCGCGGCGTTTATATAGATACCACTGGCCGGGTGCCGTTGAAATGTGGTAGAGTTAAGACAGGAGGGTTATCCTTTTGTGGAATGTGTCTCTTAGAGCCGGCCTCTTCCCCGCCTCTTTTGCTATGGCGGCTAGTTCTTGAAGAGTGGCGCTGTGTCTAGCGCCGGCTGATGTCAACACCGCCTCGTTGTACATAGTCCCCACTAAGTCGTTGGCGCCGGCTAGTAGTAGAGTAGAGGCGAGTTTTTTCCCCACAGAGAGCCAGTAGGCCCCCACCTTTAATCTATTGAGTAATATCAACCTTGCGATAGCCACTACTCTAATGTCGTAGGTAGATGGAGCCGGCCCCTTGACGGCGCCTTTTGCATAGAGCTCAGTGTTGGCCGGGTTGAATTTCACAGGTATGAATAACAAAAGGCCGTTAGTCTTCTCTTGTAGTTCTTTTATTTTAAAGAGGTGGTCTACTACATGCCTAGGGCTCTCCACGTGGCCGTATAGCATCGTGGCGTTGCTAGGTATGCCCAACTCGTGGGCAATTTCTGCAATCTTCAGCCACTCTACTCCCGATATTTTATAAGGCGCCACAATTTTCCTCACCTCGTCTGAAAAAATCTCGGCACCCCCGCCGGATATTGCGTCTAGCCCCGCGTCCCTCCACCTAGACAACACCTCTCTCACTGAAGTCTTCCACAACTTGGCGTAGTAGTCCGCCTCAGCCATCGTGGGCCCTTTTATAACTACGCCCGGGGCCTCTCTCTTTATAGTTTTAAACAAGTCGTCGAAGTATTCTGGGGTGAGGAAGGGGTTAAAGCCTCCGTTTATGTGTAGCTCAGTGACGCCGAATTTATCTACAAAATATTTAATAGCCGCCGCCACTTCTCTCGGCGTCTTTACATAGCCCTCTCTATGGCCTGGCAGTCGGTAGAATGCGCAGATGGGACACTTCGCCACGCATATATTTGAATAATTCACTACCACATTGTTCACAATAGTCACCACGTCGCCGTAGTACATCTCTGTCAATTTATTGGCGGCCTCCGCCAAGGCGAATAAATCCCCCTCGGCGAATAGATACTCTGCGTCGTCTTTTGAAAGGCCTCTCGCCGCCAGTTCTAAAACTTCTAGAGTTGACACATACCTCTCTAATTTTTCCTATTTATACCTTTATATTGTCTAGCTCAACAGTTATATATAACTACCCAACGGTTTATACACGTGGAGGTTTCAGAAATTGAAAAATTGTTGAGACTAGACCTCTGGACTCTGGGGAGGAGAGCCTATGAGATAAGACAGAGACTCCATAGAGACGTGACTACTTTCATCTCTAACATGGTCCTCAACTACACAAACATATGTGTAGTGGGGTGTAGCTTCTGCGCCTTCTACCGGCCGCCGGGGCATCCAGAGGGCTATCAATACGACGTAGAGAAGGCAGTGGAGAAAGTGGCTGAGGTAGACGCCAGATACGGCATTACCCAAGTGTTAATACAAGGAGGCGTCAACCCAGAGATCGGCCTCGAGTACTTTGAGGAGTTGTTTAGAAAATTAAAGAATAAACTCCCCCACGTGGCAATCCACGCCCTCTCCCCACTGGAGGTGGAGTATTTATCGAAGAGAGAGAGGTCTAGCTATAGAGAAGTGTTAGAGAGATTAAAGACAGCCGGCATGGACTCAATGCCCGGGGGCGGGGGGGAGATTTTAGTCGACGAAGTGAGAAAAGCCATCTCCCCAGGCAAGATAGACTCAGCCACTTGGCTCCGTATTATGGAAGAGGCGCATAAAGTCGGCGTCCCCACCTCCGCCACTATGATGTATGGCCACGTAGAGAGTCTAAGAGACGTCGCGACGCATTTATACAAAATCGCCGAACTTCAAAAAAAGACCGGGGGCTTCATGGCGTTTATAGCTTGGAATTTCGAGCCTGGGACTAGTGAGTTGGGGAAGAAGATCCCCTACCCCAAGACCTCAGCCACTTTACTCCGCATGGTGGCTGTGGCGAGGATAGTCTTCGACAGATTAATCCCACATATACAGACGGGGTGGCTCACCACGGGGCCTGAGACTGCCCAGTTGGCTATGTACTTCGGCGCGGACGACTTCGGCGGCACTTTGTACGAAGAGAAAGTATTAGAGTGGAAGAGAGTAGAGGCGCCGATAGATAGAAGAGAAGACGTAGTCAAGATAATAAAGTCGGCGGGGTTTAAGCCAGCGGAGAGAGACAATAGGTACAATGTAATTAGATATTGGTAAATAGAGCCGAGCCACAGCGTATTATTAAGTCTCTACTTGACATATTTAAAATTTTTCATAATTCAAAAATATGAACTTTCGATTTATCTTATATACATTTTCTATTCAGTAAAAGAAATTGAAGAAGTCGCGGACGTAGTGGTGAAAAAAGTGGCGAAGAAGTCAGCGGGTCTGTACTACACGCTCTGCGCTACCTTTCCGCCGGTTTTAATATTACTATGGTTGGCGGAGGGTGGGCGGCATTAGTGGTATTCTTTATACTCATGGCGATATACATGGCGTATACTGTGAAAATACTATAGAAATATCAGAAATTAAGATAGCCTCACCTGGGTCTTCTACCCAGCGGCGAAGTCCACGCCGTGGCTTCTATAATCTCTGGCAATGTGTGGAGAACTTCTTTCCTAGCCGCCAGCTTGTTAATGACCCCCGGCGTCTATTAGCCAGCGGCGAGGTGGTTTAGCCACCTAGCGCTTTCCCA
>CAMLLK010000141.1 GCA_946480885.1 uncultured Thermoproteales archaeon | reverse complement strand
CTCCCCCCCCCCCCCCCCCACCCCCCCACCTTCCCTACACGACGCTCTTCCGATCTAGCTGCCATAGCTCATCTTCGTATTTTAGATAATAACGATATGTCTTATTTCTCTTAGACTCAGCCACTGACCTAAGGAAGTTCTGTCTTGACAATCTCTGAAGTAGTCTAGCTGCTTTTAATACGGCGCTGTGGTTATTGCCAAAACCTGCTAGTTTTGCAAGTGAGACAGCTTTGATAGTCACTACTCTACCCTTGGCGTTTAGTAAGAGAATCACTAACGCCTCTATAAGTTTTTTTTCTATAACTTCAAACTTCATATAAGGCCTAAAACCGAAGAGATTTAAAACTTTTCTATCTTCTATAGTTTTTGTTAAAGTGGACTATATTTAAATACAAATGATTTAATATATCGATTTTTGTCGTTTATTTATTAATTAATCTACGTAAGTTTTTTCCAAGCGGTTGATAAGCCACGCCGTTTTCAGTAATTATCCCAGTGATATATTTAGGCGGCGTAACGTCGAACACGGGGTTGAATACATTTACTTCCTTCAAAGTCACATAGACCCTCCCTTGCGGAGTCCGTATTGTGCGGACTTCGTCGTGGTCTCTCTCCTCTATTTTTACGTCTTCTACTTTACTCTTAGCGTCTATTGTGCTAGTGGGGGCTAAGACGTAGAAAGGTATTCCAAACTCGTGGGCTAGAACAGCCTCGTTGAGTGTGCCTATTTTATTAAAGACGTGTCCATCTATGAGGATTCTATCTGCCCCCACCATTACTGCGTCTACTAATTTTTTATACATGACTAACCCCACCGCCGTGTCTGCTATTAATGTAGTAGAGACGCCGTTTTGAACTAATTCGTATACTGTAAGTCTAGCGCCTTGTTGCCACGGCCGCGTCTCCGGCGCTATTACAGAGACTCTCTTCCCTAATAAATTGGCAATGTATATCGGCGCTGTGGCTGTCCCAAGACCTGTCCCTGTGGCAAGTCCGCCTGCGTTACATATTGTCAAGACTGTGTCGCCGTCTTCTAACAACTCCGCACCGTATAGCCCTATCTTTATTTCAGCTTCTAGCTCTTCATCAAAGATCTTTAAAGCTTCTTTTTCAACCTCTTCTATAAATTCTCTAATTGAAGTAGTGCGACTCGCTGTGTCAAGTGCTTTATTGTATACTCTATCTAACGCCCAGAAGAGATTTACTGCTGTAGGCCTAGTCTTTGCAAGTACTTCTTTAGCCTCTCTCAAAGTTTTCAAAGCCTCGTCTATATCTGGAGGCTTTTTTTCAAGGAGAGATATAGCCATTCCAAAAGCTGCAGTTATGCCAATAGCAGGTGCCCCGCGCACCGCCATTTCCTTTATTGCACTGGCTACTTCAGCCACTGTTGTTAATTTTACGTAGCGAGTCTCAAATGGGAGTAGTCTCTGGTCGAGTATTAACAATCCGTCTCCAGTCCACTCAATAGGCTTCAGCCTAGGGCGAAGAGAATCTTTTATATCTTGTATATTTGGCATAATAGTCTAGAATATAAAACTATTTATTATTAAGCGCCGCCTTTTGACATATCTGAGGCAGTAAAGCCTTAAGTATTGCCACAGTCTTTAACAAGTCGTAGTTCTTGGCCTCTCTTGGTAGTTTTGTAAAAAAGACGTCACAATTTATTTCTTCACAGAGACATTGTACATCGGGGCATTTGATAATTTGATTTAATTCCTCATCTTCAATCTTTAGAGTTATTTCCAATAAAACTGTTAAGAGTCTAGCTAGAGAATTTGTAAAAACTGTATATAGGTCATCAATAGATAAAAATATGTAGTCTGGTAGAAGTATAACTTCTACATTTAACTCTTTTGCTAACTGCCTTGCGGCGTCGTCGGCATAGCCGCGTGCAATAACTAAAGGCTTTGCTTCAATAAGCCTTGCGTTTATATACGCCTGTCTTATCCCACTTACATCTACTCTACCTGCCTTGACTTCAATTGCGTATAGATCGCCTTTCTCATCTACGGCAAGTATATCAACCTCTCCTACCTCTACGCCATTTTTATATATTCTATACCTATTAGCCTTCGGTATCAACCCAAGCGCTGGTAGTAGATCTAACACATATCGCTCAAAACGTGCGCCCATATCTACGCCTCAATCTGTATTTTTTCGTCTAATTGAGCCAATGCCTTAGCTAATTTTACTACATACTCTGCGTCGCTTAGTTTTATAAGTCTTGCACGTCCTATACGTCGCTCTTCCACTATTCCGTATTTTACAAGTATTTTGATGTGAGAAAGCAATTGGGCGTAGTTAGTCTCTAGTCTATTGGCCAACTCTGTTGCGTTTACCTCTCCCAATTTTAATAACGTGATAATAATCTTTACTCTGAGAGGCGAGCCGAGGGCTAGTTCTATCATCTCAACTCTTCTTTTATTAACCTCATGACGAGTAGTTCTAACGTCTCTAGAGGCTCAGTGCCGATTGATATTAAAGTAGTACGTCCTCTCACGCCCTCTCCTTTTCTATTTTGTCTAGTTTCTATAATCCCCTTATCTCTTAAGTCGTTGAGATACGTCCAGAGTTGGCTATGTACCCTCGGCTTTTCTCCAAATTCTTCACATATTATTTTGTACAACTCCTCTGCCTCTCCAAACATTACATAAGGCGCGCGAGATGTCTTAAGCGATCTGATAATCGCAAGTAGAAAGAGTTTTTCATGTATAGGCAAGCCTCTCACTACTTCTTCAGAAACTCCAAACAGAACTTCTTTAGACGACTTCCTCACGTCTTCTGGAGCTATATACCTCCTGCCGTTTTGTTGCGCTAGATATGCAGATCTATACAATATATCAATCGCCAGTCTAGCATCTCCCTTATTGACGTCGAAGGGCGTCTGGGCGCCCGTTATGTCTGCGATCATCTGAAGAATATCCTCGCTATAGGAGCCTTCAGCCAAGCCGGCCTTGGCTCTGTCTAGTAGTATGTCAAATATTTGGTCTTTTGTATATGGAGTGAAACGAATTATAGAGTTGCCCATTATGCCACGCGTCGATGGGTCTAGGTTATTTAAAATAGCGTCGCTGTGTCCTATAACAGCTAGAGCTATTCTAAAGGCGCCTAGTTTATCTATTTCTTGCCCCAGTCGGATAAATGTAGACAATATATCAGGCGATAGATTAAAAGCGTCGTCTAACACTAAGAATACGTATAGATCTCTCTCTTTTAGATGTTCTATTAAAAGCGCTAAAAACTCATCTCTACTTAAACCTCTACGGGGGAATGGTATGTTAAGAGATTTTGCAATTTCTCCAACTATAGTCGTAAAATTTCTATATATAAAGCCGTTGATATATACAAAACGTGCCTTGGACTCTTTTTCACGCATCTCCCAGAGTTTTCTAACTAGTACAGTCTTCCCCGTCCCCGGCCTCCCTATGAGTGTAACTCTTGGATAGTGATGCCCCGGGTCTCTAAGCCAGTTAGTAACTAAAAGATCTAGTTGTTGAATCTGTATATCTCTATGTAATAGCCTAGGCGGCACGTAGCTAGGCGAAAATACTGAGTCGTCTACTACAATAGCCATAAGTCTTATGACACAGACGTTATAAATACTTTCAAGTTACATATATCAGCTATTTATAGAGTACGAAAAAAGTTTTAAACAGCTCTACGTACAAAATACATCGCCCCCACCTTTACTACACAACACTCTACACAACTAGGCTCTTGTAGATAGACTTCGTC
>CAMLLK010000140.1 GCA_946480885.1 uncultured Thermoproteales archaeon | reverse complement strand
TAAGCTATATGAAATTTTTAAGTAGATAACATGAAATTACTTATGCGTATAGAGACAGTTTGGGTGGGGAGGGGCGGACAAGGCATTGTTACTGCAACTTATATCATTGCCAACGCCTCTATCATAGACGGTTTTTACGCCATTGCAAATCCTGAGTTTGGCGCAGAGCGTAGGGGGGCTCCGGTCAAGGCCTTTTTAACAATAAGCGACGCCCCTATAGAGGATCTAGAGCCAGTCAAAATGCCAGAGGTGGCTGTTGTGTTTGACGACAAATTAATCGACCCCATGAGGTTTGTAATTGACGCAGTGCGCCCGGGTGGGTATGTAATTCTGAATTCGGGAAAGGCGCCAGAAGAGGCTAGGAAACTTGTGGGTAGAGACGACGTCCATGTTGTAGTAGTCGACGCGATTGGGATAGCGAGAAAACACGTTAAACTAGATGTCCCCAACGGCCCGCTTGCAGGCGCCTTTTCTAAAGTAATGGGGTTCCCTAAGCTAGAGTCTATTAAACAAGCATTTGAAAACCAATTGGGGAAGGCTGTTGAGGAGAACTACGCAGCTACTAAAGAGGCTTATGAAGTAGCCGTGGTGATACCGCCAGCAAAAGTAGACCCGTCAGCTAAGCCAAAGGGAGTTATTTCAACAACCTCTGCCTTCCTGGCCGGGCCTTATGAGATAGTGACTTGGGCCGAGACCAACGTGGGGGGCGCCGTCTACCCCGGCACGAGTCTTACGTACACCACAGGTGGCTGGCGTATAGATATGCCTGTCATTGACCACTCGAAATGTATTATGTGTAGAAAATGTTGGCTCTATTGCCCCGACGACGCTGTGATAGAGGCGTGGAGAGAGGCCGAGGGGCCTAGAGGAAGGAAGTTTAGAATGAAGTTTATAGACTTCGACTACGCATATTGTAAAGGCTGTGGCGTCTGTGCTGAAGTCTGTCCAACGGGGGCAATACAGATGGTGAGAGAGATATGACGATTCAACTACCTATACAAAAGGAAGAGGTTGTAAAACAGAAGAGAATTGCGCTGACTGGCAACCACGCCGTGGCTCTAGCTGTAAAAATGGCGAGAGCAGAAGTCATCGCAGCGTATCCCATCACGCCTCAGACGCCAGTTGTTGAAAAATTAGCTGAGTATGTAAACAATGGAGAGTTAGACGCCGAGTTTATACCTGTAGAGAGTGAACATTCTGCTATGTCGGCAGTAATCGGGGCCTCAGCCATGGGGGCGAGGACTTTTACTGAGACGTCTTCACAAGGCTTGGCGCATATGTACGAAAACTTGCCAATTGCCGTGGGCATGAGGCTGCCTATAGTAATGGGAGTGGCTGTACGTACCTATTCAGCCCCCATTAACGTTTGGGGCGACTACAGCGACGTCATGTCGATGAGAGAGCTAGGCTGGATAATATATATAGCACAGACGGCTCAAGAGGCGTTTGACACTGTTATACAAGCCTACCGTGTGGCTGAGGACTCGAGAGTACATCTACCAGTCGTTGTTGCATACGACGGCTTTTGGACAAGCCACGTCTTACAGCCCCTAGACGTTCCCGAAGACGAAGAAGAAGTTGTGAAATTCGCCCCCGTCACTAGGAACTGGGTTAGACTAGACGTAGATAATCCAGCGCAACTAGGCGCCGTGGGGACACCTGAGTGGTATTGGGAGATTAGGTGGCAGGCTGTAGAGGCACTGAGGGGGTCGTTGAAAGTGATAGAAGAGGTGGACTACGAATATGGGAAGAGGTTCGGCAGGAGTTACGGCTTAGTCACTCCGTATAGATTAGACGACGCTGAGTTGGCTATTGTGACGTACGGCTCTGTGTTTGGGTTAGTGAAGAGAGTAGTTGATAGACTCAGGAGTGAGGGGGTGAGAGCCGGCGCGTTGAGAGTTAGAGTATTGAGACCTTGGCCCGGCGAGTTGTTTAAAAAACTGCTATCTCACGTCGACAAAGTGGTAGTGATGGACAGGACTATAAACCACGGAGGACCTCTGTATGGACCTGTGGCTGTGGAGCTCGGCGCCACGTTGGCGAGGCCTATATATAGCTTCTTAGCCACGATAGGCATGAGGGCAATTGACAGCGATATGATATACGAAGCTGTTATGAAAGTGCATAGAGGCTTGTGGGCACCGGGATATACATACACAGTGGGGCTGCGGGGGGGCTATGAGTGAAGTCAAGGGTAGATTTAGAGAAAAGATATACATACGCCGCAGCCATATCTCACTTCCTGGGATAAAAGTGGCCGAGGAGTACCCAGGGCTTTATGAATATGCAAATTTTGAACTGCCGCAAGAGGAGTTATTTCTCCCAGGTCACGGCCTCTGTGGCAGTTGTACAATTGGAGTCATAGCTAGACATATGTTAAAAGTGCTTGGGCCAGATACCATAGTGGTAAACCCTACTGGCTGTGCGGAAGTCTCCACTGTGGTGTATCCACGTACTAATTGGGCAGTGCCGTGGATACACGTGGCGTTTGGAAACGGCGGCTCAGTGGCGTCTGGAATAGAGGCGGCGATTAAGGTGTTGAAGAGGAGAGGCGTCATAGACCCCGGTAGGAAGATAAACGTAGTAGTCTTCGCCGGCGACGGAGGTACTGCCGACATCGGCTTCCAAGCCCTCAGCGGCATGTTGGAGAGGGGGCATAGAGTGATCTACATTATGTACGACAACGAGGGGTATATGAACACCGGGATCCAGCGGAGCGGCACCACTCCGCTAGGCGCCTCCGCCACTACTTCGCCAGCGGGTAAGAAGGTGCCTGGCAACGTCACTCATAAAAAGCCTATGGCGGCCATCGCGGCGGCCCACGGCATTCCATACGTCGCCACGGCAAATCCGGCGTATGTACACGACATGGTCTATAAGATAAAAAAGGCGGCGGAGGTAGACGGCCCCTCCTTTATACATATACTACAGTCTTGTACGCCTGGGTGGAGGTTTGAGCCTAAGTACGCAATTAGATTATTAGAATTAGCCACAGAGACAGGCTATTGGATAAACTACGAAATAGAACACGGAGAATTTAGAGTCACAATCCCAATCCCCAAGAGAAAGAGAGTTAAGTGTTTTCTAGAGCTACAGGGGAGATTTAAGCATCTAAAGCCAGAGGAGATAGAGACTATTCAAAAAATTATTGATAGAGACGTAGAGGAGATTAATAAGATAGTGGGGAAAGAGGTAATTGGCCCCGTAGATCCTGAACTCCCCTGTATTACGCCTCGGGGTCCACGATGATTACACACTTAAAACTTTTTGCAGTCGCCCTTAAGAACCTTTTTGAAAAGCCATGGACTGTGAGGTGGCCTGAGGAGACGAGAGACTACGGCCAGGCAGTGAGGGGCTTTATTGTAAACGACAAGAACAAGTGTATATCTTGTCAACTATGCGAAGCTGTGTGTCCAGCTAAGGCTATTAAGTTTCATATTGAAGAAGACGGGAAGAGGTACCCCGGCATAGACTGGGGTCGGTGTATATTGTGTGGCTATTGTGTCGACGCATGTCCAACGGGGTCTCTACGCCACACGTCACATATTGAAATCACGTGGAGTAGTCTATCGACGTATAAACTACCCAAAGAGATGGCGCCCGAGGCAATACGCGTTATAGATATGAAAAAAAGGTCTTTAATATGACGCTCCCAAGTGAAATAATCGCCTCTTTAATCTTCCCCGGCGTCTTGGCAATTTTTGGCTTTCTCGTAGTGGCAATTTGGGCCGAGCGGAAACTCGTGGCGAGAGTCCAGTGGCGATACGGCCCACTGTACGT
>CAMLLK010000139.1 GCA_946480885.1 uncultured Thermoproteales archaeon | reverse complement strand
TTAGACACAACGCCGAAGGTAAAAGCCTCTTCTGCAGTAAAGGGTCTATTTAACAGGTGGCCGTAGGCGAATAGCCTTCGGCCAAGCGCGGTTATGGCGGAAATAAGCCCAGGTTGACGCCTTGTAGTGAGAATTTAACTCCTCTAGCCGCCGCGGCGTAGTCTACAAAATATAAAAACTCCACGCCGAAGCCATAGGCGTCGCCTTCAACGACGGCGTACACCCCCCCGGGGCAGTTTAATATTTTTTTAACGACGCTGTGTACTTTAAATAAATACTCTAGAGCCGCCTCTCTCCCCTCGAGGAAGATAGATAGATCTAACCCAGAGGAGAACACTCCCCCGCTCCCCCTTACCACAACGCCGCTGGAACAATCTAATCTATATAGAGACTCTAGTACTTCAATTGTAAAGGCCCCCCTCTTGGCGTCTGGTATTGTAAAATTATACATTTACCACTTTTACAAACACCTCCTCTAGAGACTGGGCAGAGTATCTCTTTTTCAACTCTTGAGGCGCCTCAGAGGCTTGTACCACTCCATTGGAAATTATATAGACTCTATCGCATAGAGTCTCCACCTCTAGCATATTGTGGCTTGAGTATAAAACCGCCGCTTTTCTCTCGCGGGCGTAGTTCTTTACTAACTTTCTAATCTCTACCGCCTGTACTACATCTACGCCGGAGGTGGCTTCGTCCAGTAGGAGGACTTTGGCGCCCACAGTCAACAACGCCGCCACTACCAACCTCCTCCTCATACCCTTTGAGTAAGTTTTTATCTTATCTCTAGACTTAGGGCCTAGGCCTGAGATCTCCACAGCCTCTTTTACATTATTTACGCCGTAGAGTCCGTGTATAAACTCTATAAAAGCGACGCCGGTGAGGTTGTCGTAGGGCAAGACCTCCTCTGGTAGATACGCAATTTCTCTCTTAATTTTTTGAAACTCTCTAGACTCTACAGAGGCGCCTAACACTTCGGCGCGGCCGCCGTCTGGCTTCAACACGCCGGCTAAGATACGGAGAGTTGTAGTCTTCCCCGCCCCGTTGGGGCCTATTAAACCAACCACCTCGCCCCCGCCCACTTCTAGAGTCACTCCCTTCAAAGCCTCTACTTTGCCAAAACGGCGGCGTAAATCCACTGTCTTTATCATACCCTCCTCCTGCCCGACAGTAGATATTCAGACGTGGCTATTTTAAAAACTGCGGCGACGCTGGCGGCGGCTAAGGCCATGTCGACTGCTATAAAACCCCACGCCTTGTCCCACCTCTCCGCCAAGCTGTAGAACGCCACGGCGAGTGGATGTACAAAGGGGTACCACTCAAAAGACTCGACGGAGGTGAACAAAACGGCAAAGGATGGGAGGAATAGTGGCAGTAAGACCGCCGGAACTACGCTCTGGGCCGTTTTGACGTCTTCAGTCTTGACGGCGGCTAGGAAGGCGAATGATAGAGCCACGACGGCGATGCATATAGAAGAGATAAGAGACAAAATTACTACCCACGGAGAGATGGCCACTAAGGAGCCCACCACTTGAGGCGTCTCTATAGACGTGGGGATTCTAGACATATAGTAAATAAAGCCGAAGATATACACAGCTAGTTGTAGAGCGGCGAGGATAAAAGAACTTATTAACTTCCCCACCACTACAGACCTATGAGTGGCGGGGGTGGATAGTATGAGTTCAAATGTCTTCTTCTCTTTCTCCACCCCCACAGAGATAGCCGCCGTGGTGGCCACGAGGAGTGGGACAAGAAATGAAAACAGCCATGTGAAAAACATAGCTAAAAAAATCGTAGAGGCCTCCCCCACGCCTATATCCACGCCGTCTATTTTTATAATTAAGTTCTGAATTACTAAATAGGGGGGCACCCCCAGCTCCTCCGCCGCCAGCTGCGCAGCTCTATCCACGGCGGGGAGCGGCGTAGCCGACACAAGGCCTCTGAATTTAGTTAACACCTCTACGGAACTTGGAAATGTAAAATTAGACGGCACCACTACCACGTAGCTATACATATCTAATAGGTGGGGGGCGTACTCTCCGTAGTGGACCCCCCCGACTTGTTTTAATTTTTCTAAAAAGACCCGCCCCTCCTCGGTGGCTGGGGCCCCAACAACTGCGAATTTCGCCACCCACGCCGTTTGTGTAGACGCCGCCTCTCCCACCATGGCTCCCATTGCCAATAACACCGCCACTCCCGCCAAGAGAGACACTAAGAAGTACTTAGAGGCTAAGATCTCTCTTAAGTCTTTTACAACAATAGCCTCTACAACTCCCACAGACGCGCCTTCGTGAATATTTATATATATTTCTCAATACTTCTATGGCCTATCTATTTGTGTCGAAGACTAGAGGTGAGGAATATGTGAATTGGCTGAGGCAGTTTATACAACAACAAGTGGGGCTCTACGGGGGGGAGAGGCCTCCCAAAGTGCCCCTAATAGTCCACGGCTCCGGCGGCACTACTTGGGACGTCGTGAGTTTTATTAAAGAGAGCGGAGCGGCGGGGGCGGTGTTAGTGGGGTTTGGCGAACACAACAGCTACGCCGCCGCTCTACATACAAAAGCTGAGTTAGAGACAGAGGGAGTACCTGCAGTAGTCTACCACTGCCCCACGCTGTCTGAGTGCGTAGAGGTTTTGAAAAAAGCCAAGGCAGTGGCCGACGCCGCCTCCTCTATGTTTTACAAAAAGGCGTTGTTAATCGGGCGGCACACCCCCCAGGTGGAGGCGGCCCGGGAGAGATTCCACTGGGACGTAGAGGTGATGCCTCTTGAGAAGTTTGAAGAGTTTGTAGCCGCCTCTGGAGAGGACCCCGAGGCTAAGTCTCTGTCGGGCAGTGTCCAATTGGCGAAGTTGACAGAGGCGCTGCGGAGGCTAGCCCACGGCCGGGACTTAGTGGCTATTCAGTGCTTCCCCTACTTAATGAGGAATAAAGTGACGCCTTGTCTAGCCGTGGCTTTATTAAATAGAGAGTCTATAATAGTCTGCGAAGGCGACCTCTCCGCCGCCTTCGCCATGGCTCTGTCGAAAAAATTAAGTAAATACAGCGGCTGGGTGGCGAACGTGGTGTATAGACGGGGGGCGCAGGCGGCCTTCGCCCACTGCACAATTTCTCTAGACATGGTGAAGAGTTGGGCTCTCATGCCCCACTTCGAGTCCGGCTACCCCGTGGGAGTCGCCGGGGAGTTGGCACACGACGTCTATACAATTGTGTCGGCGTCTCCACGCCTAGATAAACTAGCCGTGGGGAGGGCGAAGGTTTTGAAAAGCGGCAATTTTATAAAAGACGCATGCCGTACACAAGCCCTGGTGGAGTTTGAAAAAGAAGTAGATTTAGAAAAAATCGCGCCGGCTAACCACCACGTCTTTATACCCGGCGACTACGTCGAGGAGATTGAGTCAATTGCCAAACTACTTTCTCTATCTATAGTAAAATATATGTGATAGACCGCCGAGGCGCGGCGGCTGACTTGTCGGTTATACTAACTACTGCACTCTTCTACCTATCTTACGAGGCGCCTAGATACTTCGACGAAATAGCCTTTTCCCCGACGTCTCCCCCTTCCCTGGAGTAGAACAAATTGAGGCGTTGAGGCCCTTTGGATATTTTCAAGCCACTGTGTTTTTTAATTGTCGCCGGCGTAGTTTTTAAAAAATATCTCGCGGCGGCTCTTTCGCCTTGTACCTCCCCATATTTAGCTACTTCACCGCCTCTATGTTCCTCCTGGCCGGCCCCGGCGTGTTGAGATCGGAAGAGCGTCGTGTAGGGAAAGAGTGGGGGGGGGGGGGGGGGGG
>CAMLLK010000138.1 GCA_946480885.1 uncultured Thermoproteales archaeon | reverse complement strand
ATATTTTTTTACTCTTTTAAATAGGGCTGTGGATTGTGTAGTGGTGTACTTTGACGGCGCGTGTGAGCCTGTGAATCCTGGAGGCGTGGGGTCCTACGGCTTTGTGGCATATAGAGAGAACAATTTTCTACACGGCGAGGGGGGAGTGGCGTGTGTAGGAGAGAGGTGGTGTACAAACAACTACGCTGAATACACTGCGTTGATTAAGGCGTTGGAGTGGTCGTTGAGCCGCCGCTGGGAGTGCGTAGAGGCCCGCGGCGATAGTCAACTAGTGGTGAGACAAATAGAGGGGCTCTACCAAGTGAGGTCTCACACTCTCAAGACGCTGTACGAAAGGGCTTTACAATTAGCTGAGAGATTCTCGACGTTTAGAATAACGTGGGTCCCAAGGTATAAAAATAGAGAAGCTGACCGCTACTCAAAAGAGGCCTACTGTAAATACCTACAGGCGGACCCACACATAAGAGAGAGATATGTAAAACACCTCGCCACAGAGAGACAAATAGCCATATTGAAAAGACTTGGGATAGAGCCCAGTCCATGCCTAAGCAAGAGGGAGGCGTCTCAACTCATAGAAGGCGGGCGGCGGAAGAGAGAGAATCAATAAGTCCTCTGGGGCGTGGCCGTTTCTCCGCCGGCGTGACATATTGAGTTTTTGAGAAATCGGCGTAGATACTAGAGTTGAGGGCGGGACACGACGCCACAGCGGCGGGGCAGGCGGTTAGCCAACGCCGACGTCTAGAGTTTGAAGTCTTTAATAGGCTCGATACTAGAAAGCGCTAGCGCCGCGGAGATTGTCGGTGATGTCGACTGTAGATCACTTCGTCGAGGTGGTTGAGTTAGCAAAGTCGAAGACGTCGAGGAGTTAGTGCAATAGATGTCGACGGGGTGCTTCGCAGAGTTGAAGGAGGTGTGGAGCATATCATTTCATTCTCTTGGCTAGCTCTTGGCACACCTCCTCGAGGGCTACACCACGCGCGGCTAACAACACAAGTAGGTGGTATAATAAATCCGCAGCCTCTGATACTAGTCTCTCTCTACTTTCAGCCAAGGCGGCCACAGCGGCCTCCACTGCCTCTTCTCCAACTTTCTTCGCCACGTTGTGGACGCCGGAGTTGTAAAGCCTGAAGGTATAGCTCTGGGGGCTGCCCTCCCTTATCCTACTCTGTATAACATCCTCTAGTTTTTTTAAAACGTCGCATGTCATAGACGCGTGGCTTTTCTCAACGCCTCTAGATGTTTTACAAAGCCTTCGTACTCCGCCAATTTCTCGGCTTGATTTAACAACTGCAACTCGCCAAGGCGCTCCACTATTCCAATAGGCTTCATAAATGTGTAGGGCGTCAACGCCCCCCTCCACCTCGCCGACCCACCTGTGGGGAGGACGTGGGAGATTCCACCTGCGTAGTCTAAATATGGACTTGGTATATTGACTGAGACAGCGCCTACATTTTTCACTAAATAGGCCAGCTCCCTCCGCCCCCACACCTCGAGGTGCTCTGGCGCAATTTGGTCAATAACCTCCGCAGCTTCTCTATAGTCTACAACTTTCTTCACCTCCAGCGGCCCCATAGAGGAAGTCTTCTCTCTCTTGTATATCTCCAAGGCCTCTCTCAACAACGTCTCGTCTGGCGAAAGTAGATAGGCGAAGGAAGTGGGGCCGTGTTCTAATTGAGCCAAGGCCCCCCTGACGGCTGTCTCTGGGTCTACACCCTCTGCGTACACAACTAACTCCGTGGGCCCCTCGAAGCCGTCAATTCCCACATATTGTGACAATACATATTTAGCGGCTTGGACGTAGAGCCCACCCGGGCCAGCTATTAAATCCACGCCGAGGTGCATTACGGCGTAGGCTAAGCCGTGGGCGCCTCCTAGTTGTAAAACAGCCCTCACGCCGAGTCTCTCCGCCGCGGCTAAAAACGCCTCCGTCACGCCTCTGGGAGGCGTCACTACGTATATCTCCTCCACCCCCGCCACTTTGGCAGGCGTGGTCAACATAGCTAGTGTAGAAATGTAACGGGCTGGGATATACAACGCCACTTTCTTCACAGGCCTCCACATAATAGCTCTCACAGCCCCCCCGTATACATCCACTACGTCTCTAGGCACGAGTTTTGTGTACAGTCTCTCAATAGAGGCCGCCACTGCTGCCACTGCCTCTATTATTTCGCCGTCGGCCGTGGACTTTGGCTCTATTAACGGCTTATCTGGCCTCACCCCGTCGAATTTCTCGGAGTATTGCAACGCGGCTTCTAGACCGTTCTCAGCCACGTCGTCTATAATCGCCTCTACTAATTTAACCACATCTCTAGGGATGGCGCCTCTCCTCATAGCCTCACCTCTACCCCCCTCTCTCTTAGATATTTCTTCACTTCTTCAATAGACAAGACTCTGAAGTGGAAAAGACTAGCCGCGAGGACTGCGTCAGCCCCCGCCTCTGCGGCGTCGTAGAAATGCTTAATCTCGCCAGCACCGCCGGAGGCGATGACCGGAAGGCGCACTACAGACACGACGGCTTTTATCAACTCTAAGTCGTAGCCTAGCCTCGTGCCGTCTCTATCTATAGAGGTTAGTAAAATCTCTCCAGCTCCTAGCTCCTCAACTCTCTTCGCCCACTGCACTACGTCTAGGCCCGTGGCCTCTCTGCCCCCCTTTACATAAACTTTAAACCCTCTCTCCACTCTCTTTGCGTCTATCGCCACTACTGTAGACTGTGTGCCGTACTCATTGGCGATTTTAGACACAAATTCCGGCTCTCTAACAGCCGCCGTATTTACCGACACTTTATCAGCCCCCGCTTTAAATAACGCGTCTACATCTGCCATAGACCTAACGCCGCCTCCCACTGTAACTGGAATAGACACAGCCGCGGCCGTCTCTCTCACTAGATTGACAAAAGTGCCGCGGCCCTCTGGCGTCGCCGTTATGTCTAGTATAACAATTTCGTCAGCCCCCTCCTCTTCGTACTTTACAGCCATCTCTACTGGGTCGCCCACCTCTCTAATCCCCACGAAATTGACGCCCTTGACGACAACGCCAGCTTTTCCATCAACGTCGAGACAAGGAATTATACGAAGAGTGGGCATAGAAAAAACATAGTAGGGGTATATACACATTCCTCTACACATCCACGCCGCCCGAGGGAGTTAGATAAATACGCCGACTGAAACAGTTCCAACAGTCTATTTAAAAGTCCTCGACCTGTGGCCACGTAGACTACAGCCGCTGGCTTATATTCAACACTGCGGACTCGATAGATGAGGCTGTATACACGGCCACTTAATTTATATTAAATCAATTGCCACGCCCCGTGGTGGGCGCAGTTGTTGAAAAGAGAATTAGAAGCATAAGGCTGAAAGAAATTGTCTTAATTATGATCCTCATATTGCCGGCCTCTATATTATTAATCATGTCTATTTTTGAAAGTCTTTGGTATATCGTATTTCTACTCGCGCCTGTGTTACTTTTGATTTTCGTCGCTTTTCTCTGGTGGCGGCCCGTCCATATTGACGTACTACTTGACTCTGTAGTGTTAAGAATGGCGAAGAAGACACAGATTATCGAGAGATTTAGAGTTGTGGATAGTTTTACTACGTCTAGAATTCGCGACGTTTTGTATATATGCCTCGCTGGGTGGCGTCTAGATATATACTCTCTCAACGCATGGCTGTGCTCAACGGCGTATGGAAGGGCTACAGTGGTCTCCACGCCGTACTGCTCCGACACGTGGCTTGTGTTAGAGACAGAGACGGGGAGGAAGTATATCATCTGTTGTGAAGAAAAAGACAGAGAGGCGTGTGAAAAATTGAGACACCGTGTAGTAAAGTAGTCGCCATAGTTGAGCCGGCG
>CAMLLK010000137.1 GCA_946480885.1 uncultured Thermoproteales archaeon | reverse complement strand
GATAACCGTTCGTGACTGGAGTTCAGACGTGTGCTCTTCCGATCTGGGCATAGAGCGAGACGTCGCCGATTCTGTTATATCAGACCTAGCGAAGGCGCTTAACACAATTGGTAGAAATAAGCCAATATACAAATGGGTGGCTAGACAAAAGAGAGTGTCTTTTTTTGAAGAAGAAATTAGAAGGGTTGTGTTCAGAGGAGAGGGGGGCGGGCGGGTGGGCAGGGGGGTGAAGACCATACTAAGGCTTTTTATACATGAGTCGAATATACCTCTAGCGTTAAAAATAGCCTATACGCCAGAGTATAAAAAATATGTAATACACGGCGATATGTATACAGCTTTAGTGACTCTTAGGTCTGGAGCGTTTGAAGACTTAGACACATTGACATCTCAGCGAGTAAAACTAAGAGTGGCGAAGAGGATTATATGTGAGAATAGAGAGGGCGGGGGGAGATGTAGAGATGTGACACTTAGACTTGAAAGTATACGCGGCTTAGTGAGATATGTGGGCAAAGTCAGCGGCGACCCAGTTTTATATGAAAGAGGAGCTTACGACATAGGCGTAAATTACTGCAAAGAATTGAAATGCGACGTCTGTCCAATAAAAGACGTATGTAGACGATATATATTTATCAAACTGAGATAAAAAACCTATGAGTCTAAGAGGCAAAGTTTCTATTGTTACAGCGGCCAGTAGAGGCATCGGCGCCGGCGTGGCTACGGCGTTGGCTAAAGAAGGCTCTAGTTTAGTAATTGCGGCTAGAAGCGCCCAGAGGCTTAGAGAACTTGCGGAAAAACTCTCATCTCAATACGGCGCCTCTGTCGTGCCTGTCCCAGCGGATTTAACTAAAAGAGAAGATGTGAGTAAAATTGTACAAGAGGCAGTTAAAAACTTCGGGAGAGTAGACGTGTTGGTATACAACACAGGTCCGCCGAAACCTGGCACATTTATAGAACTCAGTGAAGAAGATTGGGAGTATGGAGTTAAGTTGTTGTTAATGAGCGCGGTGTGGATAACAAAAGACGTACTGCCATATATGATTCAACAAGGGGGCGGTCGTATAATATACATAACCTCTTCTACTCTAAAACAGCCTATACCAACGTTGACGTTGTCTAACGTCGTTAGGATATCGATAGCGGGTTTAGTAAAAACTCTCGCATATCAACTAGGCCGCTACAATATTTTAGTAAACGGCATAATGCAAGGCTATGTAGACACAGAACGTATAAGAGAAGTAGCATATGCAAGAGCTCAGAGAGAGGGCCGGGCCGTCGACGAGATAATAAAAGAAATGGAGAACGAAATCCCCCTTGGGAGATTGGCTAAGCCTGAAGAAATAGGAGAATTAGTAGCTTTCCTTGCCTCTGACAAGGCGAGTTATATCTCTGGGTCGCTTATCTTAATAGACGGCGGCCGTACCTTATGTATATAGACCCAGGGAGTTGAATACTCTATCCACCAACTCTCTATCTATTTTAAAGCCATATTTAATCTCTACAAAATGGCTTCTCAACTCTACTACATCTTTTCTAACAGACGTAGGGTCTTCGCCTCTCAACACTCTAGCTATTAGTCTAGCTATTTCTCTCATCTCGTCTTTCCCCATGCCGAATCTTGTCATCTCTTGGACGCCCAACCTTATGCCGCTAGGCTTTAACACACTTTTATCCCAAGGAAGCGCGTTTTTATTACAAATTATATTGGCCTCTTCTAAAAGAGCAGCTACTCTGTCGCCCCCTCCGTATTTAGAGACGTCTACAGCCACTTGGTGTGTCTTAGTGTAGCCCTGACTCTCAGCCACCGGCGCCACGCCCTCTGCGGCTAGAGCCTCGGCGAGCGCCTTTGCGTTTTGTACAACTCTGGAGGCGTATTCAGAGCCGTATAGCTCCATCTCTACTAAAGTCACATAGGTAGCTGCGTATCTATGTAGGTGGTAGTTTGAAGTAAAGGCTGGGAACACAGCCTTCTGTATTTGTGTATTTAACTCATTTGTTAAAACAGTCCCGATTAGTCCGCCCTGGGGGCCTGGGAAGGTCTTGTGGGTAGAGGTAGTGATTACATGTGCCCCCTCTTTAAATGGATTTGGAAAGACGCCGCCTAATATAAGGCCGAATACGTGGGCAGAGTCGTGTAGGACGTATGACCCCACAGACGCGGCCACTTCTACAATTTCTCTTATTGGGTGTGGGAAGAGGTAGAGAGAGGCGCCTAGTATTATTAAATTCGGCCTTTTCTCCTCTATGACTTTACGCGCAGCGTCTACGTCGATATTAAAACGCTCAGAGTCAAAGGGGAGTTCTAACACTTTAAGTCTAAGGGCCTTGGGACCCCCTACGTTGTTGTGGCTAATATGTCCACCGTATTTAATGGGGAGAGAGGCTATGAGGCCCCCCTCTGGGACTAGGGCGTAGTAAACTGCTAAATTTGCTAAAGTCCCAGAGACAGGCCGCACGTCTATGAAAGAGGCCCCTAGTAGCGACGCGAATTTTTTCGAAAGGACGTCTTCTAACACATCTACATACTTCGTGCCTTGGTAGAATCTATTGCCCACAGTCCCCTCGGCGTATCTACCAGAGAGATCGTTTATATATAAAAGCTCGGCGAGGGGCGACATCACGTTTTCACTGGCGATTAAGTTAATAGTCTCTTTCCTCCGCCAGACGTTGTGACGCGTTGTGATTTCCAAGATCTCAACTACATCTTTTGGGAGCATTGTCTAAATTACACCTGTATTAAAGAGATACGTCTCACTTTTGTATATGGATATTGTCCATCTACGTCTTTTTCCCACTTCTTCACCATATCCCATATTGTTAAAAACGCCACGCCCACTGCGAATAAAGCTTCAGGGAGCGGCGAGTAGTCACGCGACTTTATAAAAACGCTTGATGACACTACCTCGCCGATTTCTATATCTATTTTAAAATGTTGTATAGACGGACAGGGAGGGCCTATAATTTCACATAGCCTTTTTACATTTAACGCAGCGGCTGTCTGAGCGGCGTAGATTGGGTGCCCCTTCTCTACGGGTTTATTCAACAAGTCTTTACTCCTTAAATCCATCTCGCCGTAGGCGTAGGCCGTGAGGTCGCCTCCTCTGACGACTGGCGGAGTCTGTAGCTCTTCTATTTTTTGTATTTGCACCGGCGCCCCCTTTGTCTTGATGTCTACAGCTAAGTTTTTTATCACAGTGGCTCCAGAGGCCACTGCGCCCACTAATGCTCCGAATAACACATCCATCTCAACGCCAGTTTGCCACTCGGCGCCCCCCTCTACGTATAGTTTATCTCTACAGTAGGAATTTACAAAGATAGAGAGTGGGTGTAGGAAGGGTAGATATCTAAAGGCGTTGGCTGCCGCTTTTATTGCAGCGCCTGTGTTACAATTTGTAGTGTCTATCTCCACAGAGGCCTTGGCGTATCTTAAGACATCTGGTTTTTTAGATATGTCTACTATCACGGCACTTCTCTACGTCTATGTATATCTTTCTAAGTTCTTCTTGTGTTAACTTGCGGCGTTCTGCTCTCTGGAGCAGAATTTTCACAGCTAAAGCCCTGGCGTCTTTTTCATCAAGTTCTTTTAGTAAATAATTTAGAAGCTCTTCACAACTCTCAATGGGGGCGTCTATATATTTTTCAAATAGTTTAGCTTTTTTTATCTCTGTCTCTACCCACGTGAAGTCTAACTGTGGCATAGGCCATTTATAGCCACAGCGGCTACATATAAATTCATTGCCGGGGGTGAGGACTAAATCTCTAGAACCACATTTTGGACAAGCCATGGAGGTGTGTCAATTTAACAATTTAACCTTCTCTGTTCGATCCAGTTTTTTAAAAATATGCCGTAAACTCTCGGCACAGAGGCCAGTTCATACACTCTACGGACG
>CAMLLK010000136.1 GCA_946480885.1 uncultured Thermoproteales archaeon | reverse complement strand
TGACTGGAGTTCAGACGTGTGTCTTCCGATCTGAAATTTGTGAAAAGCCTCTATTTACAACTGAAAGAGAGATATAGAACGTCCTCTTGGGCTCCGGCGTGGCGGGGACAACCACGGCGCTTGTGATATTCACCATGGGGACTTGCACAGCTTGTATGTAAAACGTCCCTTGTACAGACCCCACAGTCCCTAACTCTGTTGTGTAGACTATAGTATATACAAAAGGCACAGCTCCGCTGAGCGTCACCGGCGCGATAAAAGAAATGGGGAGTTCTACACTGTCTAGAGGCCGTAGCGAGCCTACTTGGTATGTATATGTAGACGCAATTATGGCCGATGTACCTGGGGAAATAGTCACGACGGCTCTCTCCACAGCTATGTCGCCGCTATTTACTATATTCAATACTATAGACCTATTGCCGCCTGACTTGACTAAAGAAGGCCTTGGCACTACTGTAAAAATACTTGAAGACACCACTGGGATCTGCATGGAGTATTGCTCCACGCCGTGGGCAGTGTAGACGTTGACATTTATAGAGACGGGTAGAGTAGACAACGGCGTCACTACTAAATTGGCGGCGGCTTCGCCAGACCCTCCGAAGTAAAAAGGCATTGCCTTATCCACAGCTGCGTTGGTCACAGTGAGTGAGACGTTGAAATAGCCGAGGGCCTTCACCACAATAGACATATTGTTTGCCAAACCTGCTAGAAGTCTAGTGGGCTTTACCTCAACTCTAGCGACGCCGCCCACTGCAGGCTGCACCGCCGCTGTGGCTGTGACGACCTCTGTTTTAGACACGCCGCCGATGAGATAATTTATCTGTGTTGTAAACGTCACAGCAGTTGCGATGGGGTAGACATTTATAATACTAGACCCACGGCCTTTAGATATTGGAATTGTGAAACTGGACAGCGGGGCGGCACCGCCGGATATCGTCACCACTGCATTGCCGTCAACTTCAAAGGGGAGTAGGACAGTGATATTAACCTCGTTGTACCTATTGCTATACAACACCGTTGGGGTAATCTCTACCAGAGAGGTCGGCGGGGGGGTCACTGACATCGGCACAGTATATGTCAAAACCACGGGGGTGCCTAGCCAGTCTCTAGTCTGTATGTCAACTCTCAACGCTGCGTTTGGGCTGTCTGCCACTACTACTACTCTAATTGTCGACAAAGTATTGTTTACCACCACGTAGCCCGCCGGCTCTAATACTCTAGCGCCAATTCCCTGAATTGTGGCAATGCCGACGAGACGGTGGGGGGAAGATATAATTAACTCAATAGTTGACGGTGTGTTTAAATAAACAGTCCCCACGGTCTTAACCTCCGCTGTGGGGTAGGGGGGGATATACAATTCTACATACTCCACTTTCTCAAGACCAGTAGATAGAGATGCCCCCGACACCTGGTATCGAGATTTAAAAACTACAGTCATTGGACACACTCTATCTAATTCTCTAACCGCCACTTTTATACTCACCGTCACGACGCCGGGCCCTGCAGAGGGGAGCCGGACAGACTCAAGGGGAGTTATGTAGACACATGTAGTGGTGAGTGCAATAGCGACGTCGATTTGTTGTTGAGAAAAGTAGAACGAGACTGAGACCACCCCCACGTCGCCGGGGAATTTAGGAAGCTGAACCCACCTGGCCCCGAGCCATATGTAATCTACGGCGGGGGAGAAGCCGCCCACAGTTTGGGCTTGGATAAAGACTACTAATAACAATGCCAGAGCCCATTTCATAGAGATGTCTTAAGATATATTTAAAAACGTTTCTAGGTGGAAATCTCTTCGCTTATCCTCTTTTTAGACGTTCTACCCCTGGCGGCGCCGTGCCTTTTCTAGACACCAACGGGATCTTTTTATACTGTGCGAGGTCCATGACTGTCACTTTCCCGTAGAGGCCTCCTAGGTCTACAACCTCGCCTGGCCTCCCTCCGGGCACTGGCACTAGTCTGACGCCGAGGGGTTTGTCTAAGTGTACTGCTAGAGCCATGACATCTGCGATTAAAGCCGCCACTACGTCAAGAGAGGCGTCGCCCGGTATCCCCACCATGTCTATTCCTGTGTTTGAGACAGCCACCATAGCTTTAAGGACGTCGAGAGTGACGACGCCTTCGGCCGCGGCTTTAGCCATCTCAACGTCTTCACTTACTGGTATAAACGCGCCGCTTAGTCCGCCTATTGTGGAGGCGGCCATGGCTCCTCCCTTCTTCACAGCGTCTGTAAATAAGGCGAGGGCGAATATCGAGCCTGGCGCGCCTACGCGAGGTAGGCCAATTGCTTCTAGTATAGAGGCGACTGAGTCTCCCACCTTTGGCGAAGGGGCAACGCTTAAGTCCACAGCGCCGAAGTGGACTCCCAATTCTCTAGCCACTTCTCGCCCTACTAACTCGCCCAGTCTAGTTATTTTAAAAGCGGCGCGTTTTATTGCGTCGTGTAGAGTCCGGAGGTCGGCGTCTGGCAAGCTCCTCACTACGTTTTCAATTACGCCTGGGCCGCTGACAGCGATATTGACGACGGCGTCTGGCAGCCCTAGGCCGTGGTAAGCGCCTGGCATGAATGGGACGTCTTCTGGCAAGTTGGCAGTTACAGCAAAGCGAGCCGCGGCGTGAGGCTCCATTTTTAAAATTACTCCCGCCGCCTCTCTAACAGCGTCTAGATTTACACCTGTCAGAGTCGAGGCCGCGTTGACGAAGCCCGCCAGTCTTTTAGTCTGGTTTAAAGCCTCTGGCAGGGCCTCTATCAACGCTCTGTCGCCTATTGAAAAACCTGCGTGTACAAATGCGGAAAAGCCTCCCACCATGTCGACGCCGTATTTCTCCGCAAGTTTGTCTAAAAAAACTGCTATTTCTACTGCGTCTCTAGCCTTTCCAAGTGGCTCTAGTAGAATGGAGACTGGGGACACCGCCAATCTTATAGTGACGATCCTAACTCCTAGTCTCGCCGCCACTTTCTCAACGGCTGGCCTTAGCCTTTTGAGATATGGCTCTAGTAACCTTTCCAACGCCTCTAAGACTCCCGTTACGTCTGGCCTCGCTGCCGGTAGTGTATTGACACTGAGTGTAACTGCTCTGATGTCAAGCTCTCTAAATAACACCATTTCTAAAACCTCGCCGATTTCTCTTGGGTCAAATTTCATAACTTTTTTAAAAAATATAGTTTATAAAGCCGTGGAGTTGGCAGTGGTGTCAGTCCTCGGAGCCGATAGAGTTGGTATTGTGGCCGGCATCACTGGAGTGTTAGCTAGACACAATGTTAATATTGTTGACATCTCTCAGACAGTTGTGCGGGACATATTCTCAATGGTGATGATAGTAGACATCTCAAAGAGCGACGTCGACATAGAGAAGTTGAGAAAAGAACTTGAAGAAGAGGCAAAGAGGCTTGGTGTAATGGTGGCAGTTCATCACATCGATGTGTTTAGATATATGCAAAGGATATAGCCCACGGTACATTATACAAAGACATGAAGGGGTTATGTATATGCAATATATGAAATACAGAGATTAAATAGACACAGAGTTAATACACACGACGTGTTTGTTGTTATTTTTACAATAAATAGTAATTTATACTATGTACGCCAAGATTTGTGGACTACACAGAGCCCCGTTTTCACAAATCGGTGTTAGAGTTTGAAAAACTTGTGGCAGATAGAGAACGATATGAAAAAACACTGAGGGAATGGCTGAGGTACTCTTGGCGGTGGGCCTCGGCGGAGAGGTATAGACTAGTCTTTAAAATCCAAGCCGCGGCTTTGAAGGCAATGCGGGAGTATTTAGACGGGCTTGGCTTTGTAGAAGTGTTGCCGCCTATCATTGGGCCTGTGAGCGACCCCGGTATAAGAGGAGCGAGGCAAGCCGTTGTGGACTACTACGGCGTTGAGTACAGAGTTATG
>CAMLLK010000135.1 GCA_946480885.1 uncultured Thermoproteales archaeon | reverse complement strand
TGGGGGTAAAGACAGCCACTAGGCGCTATTAAAAACTCTCGAGGCGGGCCACAACATTGTTTGTTTCATAACTGTGGCTCCTCGGGTGGAGTACTCCTATATGTTCCACACTGTGAATATAAAATGGGCCCTTCTCCACGGCGACTCTATGTGTATTCCACAACACCTAGTGGAAGTGAGCGGCGAAAAAGAGAGAGAGATTGTGGAATTGGCCCGCGCGCTTGCGGAATTGAAAAATAGATATGGGCTAGATGGCGTCGTCTCGGGAGCTGTGGCTTCTCGATATCAAAAAGAGAGATTAGACAAAATTTCAGAAAGCCTCGGCCTAGTCCACATCACTCCTCTGTGGGGCCACGACCCAGAGGAGCTTCTGCGTGAAGAAGTTAAGATTATGAAGTTTGTAATTACAGCTGTAATGGCTATGGGGCTGGCGGAGAGACACCTCGGCGTAGTGGTGACTGAAGAAATTGTTGAAGAGATTATTGCCCTTTCTAGAAGATATAAATTCTCGCCTATTGGAGAGGGGGGAGAGTATGAGAGTTATGTAGTCGAGAGCCCTCTAGTATCTATAGATTTGAGGCGGGGGGAAAAGAAGTGGTTCCCCACTGGGTGGGGTCTCTATAATATCCTCGACGCAGCGCCTAGGAGAAAATGCGAAAAATTTTTAAAAGCCCGGGCACTATAACTAGGGCCCCGGTAGCTCAGTCCGGCAGACGGCAGGCGGCCGTAAGCGGCGGGCTGCAGACCCGTAGGTCCCGGGTTCAAATCCCGGCCGGGGCTTAAATTTCCGGGGGGAATTTCCTCTCTCTCACCTCTCTAACGTATTCAGCAACTGCGTTTTTTATCACAGAGGCGACGTCTACGTATCTCTTTGCAAAACTCGGCGGTTTTGGAGTAAGGCCTATGACGTCGTGGAGAACTAAAATCTGACCGTCGCAATGAGGTCCAGCGCCTATACATATCGTAGGCACGTCCACCGCCTCTGTGACTTCTTTAGCCACATGGGGAGGTACGAACTCAATCACAATTGAGAATACGCCTGCGTCTCTAAGAGCTTTTGCATCTTGTAGAATTTTTCTTTTCTGCTCTTCTGTCTTACCCACTTGTCTAAAGCCTCCTAGTGTTAAAACTCTTTGTGGATTGAGGCCTATGTGGCCCATCACTGGGATGCCTGCCTTCACTAATTTCTCTATGACATCTACGTACTCAACTCCCCCTTCTAACTTCACGGCGTCTGCCCCCGCTTTAATTAATCGAGATGCGTTTCTCAAGGCGTCTCTAAAGCCAGTTTCATAAGTCATAAATGGCATGTCTGCCACTACTAACGCCTTTGGTCTGGCCCTTGCAACAGCTTCAGTATGTCTCACCATGTCGGACAGTTTTACCGACAGTGTGTTTAAATACCCCAGCACTACCATGCCCAGCGAGTCGCCTACTAAAATGCCGTCTACTCCCGCCTCGTCTACTAACTTCGCCGTTGGGTAGTCATATGCCGTTATCCAGACGTAAGGGCCTCCTCCCTTTACAAAATCTGTCACTTTCCGCCTCGTCATAATTATAAACCGTTTGTGTATATAT
Organism: uncultured Thermoproteales archaeon; assembly: GCA_946480885.1. The sequence continues at coordinate 2,338 of CAMLLK010000135.1, read as the reverse complement.
ATTTATGTTCGGCATAGTGGGGCTGGGAGCCGTAGGGTCTTTAATTGTGTATTTCTTAAACCGAGTTGGCGTTGTGCCGAGAGCTGTAGTGAGAAAGAGATGCGAACGTCCTCTTTTTTGCATAGGGGACGACTGTAAGAGCTTAGCTGTAGAGACGACGTCTGACTTAGGCGGTGTTAAATATGTATTTCTAGCAGTGAAGGCCTACGACACTGCCTCCACAATTTCTCTTCTAAAAGGCGTTGTTTTAGTGGTTCAAAACGGAGTGGGGGGCTTTGAGTTAGTTAAAGAGAGGTATGGCTCTGCCTACCCCGTAGTGTTGACTTATGGAGTATATCGCGAGAGCTGTGTAACTCAGTTGAGAGGCTTGGGTGAGTTTATTATGCCGATTGAAGCTGCCGACGCTGCTGAGGTTTTAGAAAGGGGGGGCGCTAGAGTAAAAGTTGTAGACGACGTAGAGCCCTACCGATGGTTGAAGCTTGCAGTCAACGCAGCTATTAACTCACTCACGGCTGTTTTAAACAAGCCTAATAGAGTAGTTGTAGAAGTCCCCTACGTCAAAGAGCTAGCTGCGTTAGCCGCTTTGGAGGTGGCTGAGTTGTGTAGAAAAATGGGAGTGAAACTGCCGGCGGATCCCGTAGAGGAGGTCTACCGAGTCGCCGAGGCCACTGCGTTGAATATATCCTCTACTGCAAGAGATATCGCCACTTGTTCCCCCACTGAAATAGATTACATAAACGGCGCAGTGGTTAAATACGGAGAGCGGTTTGGGGTTGAGACTCCCGTCAATAAGACTTTGTATCTACTAGTGAAGGCTTTAGAAGCCGCATGTGGAAGAGGTTTTTAATCCCCCACCACGTCACAGGCTTCTGGACGCCCCGCTATAGAGATGCGCCGATTTATACTGGGTCTGTCGGCGCCGGCCTTTTGTTAGACTACGCCCAGATTAAGCTAAGCGGTGGGGATGTTCGGTACAACGACCTAATTATAGAGAGGGGGGCAATAGGCGCTGTGGTGGAATCGCCATACCCACTCGGCTACGGCTACGCCGCCTCTGCTGTTTTAAATATCGCAAAGGCTGTGGCAAAATATGGCAATACGCCGGAGGCTTACGTAGAGGCCCATGTAAAAGAAGTTGTGAATGGCACAGGTCTTGGAGACGTCTTGGCTATATATACCGGGGGCTGTCTCGTCGTCCGCACATCTCCTGGAGCCCCGGGCGTTGGACACGCCGTGAGTTTTAACTGTCCAAAGGCAGCTGCCGTTACGTTAGACATGGCGCCTACTCCCACGTCATACATCTTACAAAGCCGCCGGGAGCAATTGATAGAGGTGGGGGGGAGAATTTTTAAAAAATTTATGTCTAATCCGTCCTTCGACAAATTTTTAGAACTGTCATATGTCTTTTCTAAAGAGTTGGGTTTCCTCCCCCCTTGGGCAGAGGAGTTGAGGCGTGTGAAAGGACATGTGGGCATGTATGCAAAAAAGGGCGTGTTAGTGATAATAGTGGAGTCCGACTGGGTAGTCGACACTGTGGAGTTTTTAAAAAAACGTGGCGTGGTGCATATATCTCACCTGGTGGAGAGGTCTATTGTATTTGACTAAGTTCTTGAAGTCTTTTTGAAATATAGAGAAGTGCCTGCCCCAAAGTTCTCCTATTGTCGTATTTTGTCAAAATCTCTAATAGCTCCGTCCTGCTTTTTGTCTTTAGGCGGTGTACCACATCTTTCAATAGAGGCAGTGCTCTAGTTACATTGTCGACTATGGTAATCGAGGCTGTTTGGGAAGTGCGGCTCAGGGGATTTAAATCTATCGCTACTACTGTCTTCCCCATCTTCCTCAAAGCCTCTGTCCTATCTCCGTCTTCTAACGGCACTAAGACTACGTCTGCTTTATAAATCCCCTCACAGCTCACCCGCCTCCTCTCGCTGAATAGCTCTGGAATTGTACAAGAGGCGTCCTCCCCCACCCCGAGGATTTTCTCAGCTCCGTATCTCTTCAACACCTCTGCGATCTTCTCCTCTCTTTCTCTCGTTCGGTAGAAGAGATTGACTTCAATTAAGGCGGGCACCGCCTTGGCTAACTCCACCACTGCTTCGGGAACCAAGGCGGCTACATTTCCATTTACGCTTATCACTGGGCGCTTTGCTAATATCAACGCGGCTGCCGCAGCCGTGATGGCCTCCACTGCGAAGTCTTGTGTAGCCTCTCCTAAGAGGTAGTCGAAACACTCCCCTCTGCCGTGGGCTATTAGGCCCTGGGGGACTACGTACCCCTCTCTAAAGCCCTCTACTAATTTCTGTCTCTCTACGAGACTTCTATACCTAGGGTGGCTGGG
>CAMLLK010000134.1 GCA_946480885.1 uncultured Thermoproteales archaeon | reverse complement strand
TTGAGCAAGTAGGCGGGCGAGGTGGCCGCCGCCATGTCTTGGCACACCACCTCTTGGCCACCTGGCCCAGTGGTGTCGACACCCCTAGACCGGCTCTAGATGCAGCCTTATACCTCTACGCCTCGGGGACTCCAGTTTATTTAATAGCGTTAATCTATGCGTTTATACTCCACCTGGCGCATATAATCTTGGCTAGATCCATGGCCGACGTCTTTAAGAAGTTTTAGACTCAGACGTTACTTTACTAAGTTTATCGTAGATCTCTAATAGAAGCGCCATAGAGCGTAAATGATCTATTGATTCGCTAGGTGGGAGTCGCTCTATCTCTTTCCCCATTTCTATAATCTTATCAAAGAGGATCTTCCTCACCTCTCTTAGTTGAATAACCTCTAGGGCTTGTTGTGCATGTTCGTCAGACTTGACTAAGACAACTGTGCGTTCACAATTGGCGCAGTAGAGCTCGCCAGTCTTTAACTTCACTAGAACAGTGCCGCAGGCTGGGCATGTGTAAGAAGTCAACACTGCCCCGGCTCTGACTAACTGCGCTATTTTTTTCACAACGTCTCGCTCCATGTGTAGAATTACGTCCTTTAAATAAATACTATACCAATCTCGTGGACATAGAGATTTTACTACTGACGCTTGGAGGAGATGTTAAACACGTCCTTGAGGTCAGTCGCCAACTTAGAGATTTAAAACTACGACTTGTAGAAGGCGGGGGGGTTGAGATCAACGGCGTGAGAGTAGTGGGGAAGGGCACAAACAGCGTAGTTTTCCTCTGCCGACCTGCTGTAGGCGATGTGTTACTTGCATGTAAAATAAGACGTAGAGACTCCTCTAGAGATAGTTTAGCCACAGAGGGACAGTTACTACACTTGGCGAATTTAGTAGGCGTAGGGCCGAGGCTATATACCTACAGTAGAGACGTAGTGGCTTATCACTATGTAGATGGAGTCTATTTTGAAAAGTGGTGGGGCGGCGCGGATAGTGAAGAAAAGAGGCGCGTTGTAGGCGACTTGTTGACACAGGCCTATAGACTAGACACAGCCGGCGTCTTACACAACGAGCTCTCTAGACTCAATAGACACGTCTTAATAAGTGGGGGGTCGCCTGTGATTTTAGATTTTGAATCAGCCACCCTCGGCAGCGGCAAAAACGTAACGCAAGTAGTTAGCGGTTTGATGAAATTTGGACTTAAGCCACCTGTAGAAGCCCTTAGACGTTATAAAAGTTGTCTATGTGAAGAGGCATTTAGACAGATACTAACTCTTTGTCTTAACCAAATCTAGAGAGGCTTTCCATAATCTATCGCCGAGGTAGTGTAGGTTTATTAAAACTTTGCCTTTCTGCATCTGTTCAACTTCGCCTCTTGTGTATAACGCCGAGGCCACTGCTATCACTCTGCCTTTTTCATCAGCCACGAAGACTATATCTCCTTTGTTAAAGTCTCCTTCGAACTTCTTGATGCCAGGCCTCATGACATCTGCGCCATTTATTATCGGCCTCACGGCCCCTTGGTCTACATATACTTTTGGAAACGGTTTTAACTGCCCGCCTCTCTGAGATTTATGAATGAGGTATAACGTAGGCACTACGTACTCCCCTTCATTTGTTATAAACTTACTAAATAGTGGCTCTCCATCTATAATATATATATCGATATTATCGGAAATTTTCATCACTTCTACAGTCTCTGCATTGTCTAAAAACGGACTCATGTAGTTGTATATTTCTCTTAACTCTCTCACTTCTCTATTACTTAACCTTGCACGTCTCATATAAAGCCTCTAGGAGGGAGTTAAAAAATATCAGCGCATAAATGTGTCGTCACATTTTAGCCTTGCCGGGTTTCTTCACCTCTAAATTTTTTTAAAATGGATATGTATAAAAACAATGTGGATAAGTTACTACACGCAACTCTAAATGTTGTTAAAAGCCGTGGAGAGGAGATATTCTTAGACGTATCAAGGCCCTACGCCTATACGCTAGTGGCCGAGTTTGATAAAAAGAAGTTTCTAATGAAAATATCTGCCGATGCAGAAGATGTATCTGGCAGCGCTGTAAAAGATTTAAAAATACTCGGCAAGTACACAACTACTCCAGCTCTGTGTATTATCTCAGGCGTAAGGGGTCGTGTTCTACAGAGGGGAGTTGTATATATTAGAGACGACATAGTCTTTATGTCGCTTTCGACGTTTAAAGATGTACTAGATGGAAAACTTCCATTATTCAAATTAAATAGAGGCGTAATAACTGCAACTATTAGAGGAGACAAATTAAGAGAGAGAAGAGAGTCGGCAGACATGAGCCTAGGCGCGTTGGCGAACGAACTCGGCGTCACTAGAGAGACAGTGTATAGATATGAAAGAGGAGAGATTGAAGCCCCTCTAAAAATCGCTAATAAGTTAATTATTATGTTTGGAGAAGATATAATTAAAAAAATCGATATTACAAATATAGAAGTTTCAAAAGAAGAATTACTAAGTAGGAGAATAGATAATAATACATATAGACTTGTTGAGTCGCACCCAGACGCAGTAAGAGTCGAAAAAAACGTCTTCTTAATCTCTACAGACAGAGATAGGTATGAAAAAACAAAAGAATTGGCGGAGGCTCTGGGGGCACAATTTGAAAAAATGTGAAGCTAATAGTCAAAAAAGAGGGCCAAGTTGAGTTCTACATTCCAGACCCTTCAGAGTACCAAAGTATATACTCAGCGCCTGTTTTCTACAACCCGGCGATGGAGAAAAACCGGACAATATCTATACTTTTATTAAGAGAGTTGGGAAGCGGCCTTACAGTGTGTGAACCTCTCAGCGGCACTGGAGTGAGAGGGATTAGATATGTAATAGAAAGTAAAGCTGTAGACAAACTTATATTAAACGACATCTCTAAAACTGCTGTAGAGATTATAAAAAAGAATTTAAATCTAAACGGAGTAGATGCAGAAGTTTATAACGAAGACGCCAATGTCTTACTCCACAGACTTAAAGGCGTCTGCGACGTCGTGGATATAGACCCCTTTGGCTCACCCGCTCCGTTTATCCACGCGGCGTTTAAAGCTCTGAGAGAAGAAGCTGTTCTATGTGTCACTGCCACAGATACTGCAGTCTTAGTGGGGAGGTATTCTAGGAAATGTCTGAGGCGCTACGGATCTACTGTGAAGAAGACGCCGTTTTATATAGAAATAGGATTGAGAAATCTAGTGGGGTATCTAGCCAGAGTTGCGGCGTCAGAGGATTTCTACATAGAGCCCCTCTTCTCCTACTGGGAAGCCCATTACTTCAGAATCTGTCTTAGAGTTATTAAAGGCGCAAGAAATGCAGACGACGTATTTAACTTCTTAAAATATGTAGAATACCGCAGAGGATTTAGAAAAATAGTAGATGTATTAAACGAGGCCTCTTCAGGTCCTCTCTGGGTCGGCCCGCTGGGGGAGCCCGCCATTGTCCACAAAATGACACGTGGAGGTGTTTACACAGACTTTTTAAACCTCTTAGAAATAGAGTATGCAGTAGATGCGCCATGGTACTATCGAACTTTTGAATTTGCAAAAGGTGGAAAAGGGCCTACTCTAAGAGAAGTATTGACATATACAAAAGAGGCTGGTATATACGCGACACCCACCCATATGGCAAGAGATGGCTTTAAGACAGAGGCGTCGTATGGAGAGTTAGTAAAGACTCTGTACTTTTATTAAACAAATTACTCATACGTTATGGCTATCGCAGTGGCAGGTCTCCCGGGGGCTGGAAAGACTACTGTGGCTAAATTAATCGAGGCTAGGGGATATAGCTACTATAATTTAGGAGACGTTGTAAGACGCGAGTCTGAGATTCTAGGGACACCTCCAGACAGAACAGCAGTAGTTCTAAGGCTGGGGTATGGGAAGAGGGCAATTGTAAAAAAAATACTAGAGACCATGAGGCCAGGTAGAGTAGTGGTAGATGGAGTTAGGAGTATAGAAGAGGT
>CAMLLK010000133.1 GCA_946480885.1 uncultured Thermoproteales archaeon | reverse complement strand
GTGACTGGTGCGAAGCTGAAAGAAAAGGGCTACTTTACAGTTCGTGACGTAGCACTCGCGTCTGTTAAAGAGCTGGCGGACATCATAGGCAATGAAGAGAGGGCGCAGCAAATTATCGAAGCCGCTAGAAAGATGCTAGGTCTTCACTCTTTTATATCTGCGCTTGAAGTATATGAGAGGAGGAAGAAAATTAGACGCATCTCCACAGGCGTTAAGGCGCTAGACGAACTGTTGGGAGGGGGTGTGGAGACTAGAGCCGTAACAGAGGTAGTGGGAGAGTTCGGCTCTGGTAAGACACAGCTATGTCACCAACTTGCAGTCATGGTGCAGTTGCCAGAAGAGAGAGGAGGACTCAACGCCAAGGCTATATATATAGACACTGAAAATACATTTAGACCTGAGCGTATTATGCAAATAGCCAAAGCCAGAGGCGTAGACCCAGACCAAGTGTTGCACAATATCTTCTACGCCAGGGCCTATAGCTCAGACCACCAAATAATATTAGTAGAGCAGGCAAAGTCTATAATTAAACAACACGGCGTGGCTCTTGTAGTGATAGACTCAGTCATAGCACACTTTAGGTCGGAGTTTCCAGGTAGAGAAAATCTTGCAGAGAGACAACAAAAATTGAATAAACATGTGGCAGATCTATTAAGACTAGCCGACGCCTACGACGTGGCGGTTGTTATTACAAACCAAGTGATGGCTCAGCCCGATGTCTTTTTCGGCAATCCTCTAAGGCCAGCTGGGGGTAATATATTGGCACACGGCGCCACTTACCGACTTTGGTTAAGGAAGTCTAAAGAAAATATTAGAATTGCTAAGATATTCGACAGCCCCTACCACCCAGAGGGAGAGGTATCGTTTAGAATTACTGAAGAAGGCCTATTGGATTAATTGAAGCCAGTTGTAGATGGGTAGAAATTTAAAATTAGACACGGCGAAGTCCCACAGCCGTCTATACAGCGGATAGATTGGATGTGTAGATATAGTAGTCAAAAGTCTCAAACTCTTTTCGGTATGATTTGCCATCGCAAGGCTTATAGATATATCCTCTGCAAATGTCCTTACAAGAGTGTAGGCCACTGTCTCGCCCTCTATCACCTCTAAGTAGTCTCTCTCTAGGACTAATTTATAGTCGACTTTGGCGACTAGAGTATCTACAAGACGTTTAAACAAAGCTATAGAGAGCTCTAAGGCGAGGGGGTCTACAATATCAGGAGGTGTTCCCCATATGTCAATTAGTTGAGGGTCAGCTACGGCGTGTGCAGTTGCCACTTCTTTAAGTATACGACGTCTATCTAAAGGCGTCGATATCTTTAATACGACGACGTCTTCTATCTCTAGTTTTGTCTCTTCGCTTCCCACTATTACAATATCAATCGGCGGCGGGCCTAGTGTATATATCAACGATTTTAATTGGTTCAAGACATCTTCGTCAATCTCTTGTTGGAAAATAAACTCCACGTCGAGAACTATATCAAAATTTATAAATGGATATGCAGATAGTTGTATGCCACCTCGCCGTTTTGACGTCATATTAACAACAGATAGATCTATGATGTCGAACTACCATAGAAAAGAGTTTCTAGGATTTGGCACCACTGGGCCGATTTTTGTCGATTTGCCGTTTGGCCTTTCCGAACGTTTTCACTCTTTCTTATTTGCGCCGAGGGTTAAGACAGATAGACTAGGGAGGCCTCGCGAAGCGCCTTACGGCATGAGGAAAATAGAGGCAAAGCTCTTAGACTCGGGCATATCGGCGGCGGTGATAGACCCAGACCACGTGGCGAAATACATCCCCCACGCCAAAGTGTTGATGTTAAGCCACCACGACTACTTCGGCCTAAATCCGCCCAGCAGCACCTGGGGCGTCATAGTGGGCAAAGAGCCGATGAACGCCTACTTCTTTAAGAAGTTTATGGAGAGGATCGCGCCTGTAGTAAAAGAGGCCAAGAGTAGAAATGGACTGAGGATAATTGTAGGAGGCCCCGCAGCTTGGCAGTGGTTATACTTCCCGGAGTTGGTGGAGAAATGGGGAGTAGACACTATCTTCGATGGAGAAGGCGAGAAGTTAATAGTGGATTTAGTTAAAGATGCCATAGCCGGAAGGCCAATACCCCGGTACATATATGTAGGCGTGTCCGAGGCGCCGGACCTCTCCGAGATCTCAGTGATAAAACACCCAAGTATCAACGGTATGGTAGAGATTGGAAGAGGCTGCCCCAGGGGTTGCGCCTTCTGTTCAGTAACTCTCCGCGCCATTAGGTGGTACCCCCTGGATGTGATTGAGCAGGAGTTAAAAGTAAATGTAGAAGGCGGCGTGAGAGATGGTATACTACACGCAGACGAAGTGCCTCTGTACGGGTCCACTGGCGTAGAGCCAAACCCCGATAAGTTAATCGCTCTACATAGACTAGCCAAGAAGTACTACAGAAAGCTCAGTTGGTCACATACTACATTAGTTGCTGTATACCACGGCGAGAAGAAGATGGGCAAGTTATTTACAAAACTGTCTGAGTTAATTCTAGACGAACATCAAGACTGGTGGGGGGCACAGATAGGCCTAGAGACAGGTTCAATCCGCCTAGCTAAAAAAATCATGCCTGGAAAAACGGCGCCTTATAGAGTAGAACAGTGGCACGACATAGTTGTAGAGGCGGCATCTATTATGCACGAAATTAGACTAATTCCCGCCATTACGTTAATTGTAGGACTCCCAGACGAACAGCCAGACGACGTAGTGGAGACAATTGAGTTAATCGAAAAGCTCAAGCCGTATAGAAGTCTTATAGTGCCTCTATTCTACGTCCCCATGAGCCACGTCAAGAGTGAAAAAACGGGGTGGTTAGATAAAGTAAATCTATATCCTGAACACATAGACTTGTTGAAGGCTGTGGCTAAACACTCTTTGACATGGGCAAAAGATATTGTAAATAAATTCTACTTCAAAGGACCTCAATACTTTTTAATAAAGTGGCTTATTAATTACTTTATAAATTACGTAGAGAAGAAATTAGCTGACATTGAAAGAGATATTGAAACATATAGAGAAGTGTTGCGGAAAACAAGAGAAAATGTTAGAAAAGATGTGCTAACCTTCGCCTCTTAGTCTATTTAAAACTTCCCTCCTCAAGTCAACCTCAACCCCCAGTTTAGCCACGCCTAAGGCCTCTGCCAACAGACACGCAGTTCCACATGGCTCGCAACAAGTAAGGTAGACATCTCTGCCACACTCCACGGGCCCCTTTGCGCATATAATAGACTCTAGATAGCTCCAGGCCTTTTGTAAAAAATATGACCTCGGAGTCTTTGACTTAAAGGCAAGTTGATTAGTGATGCCGTATAGATCTGTGACATACATCACCGAGTTGACTCTTAGTCTTGAAACAAGTGAGGTAATACATGGCAGATTCCTCCGCTCTAGTCGACCGCCGCAGAGATTTAAAATTTTTTCAAATTCTGCCAATGTCTCTACACTAGCCTCTACATAAGTCAAAAGTCCTCTCTTCCAATCTGTCATTACAACACCACGTCGCATAGTCTACGATATTGAGTTTTATAAATGAGTTTATTTTTCTAAACCCATGGCGACGGAGGTGTGTCTCGCATGTACAGGTTTGGACTATGCAAGACCTACGACTAAAACTATATGTAATATATGTGAGAAAGAGGTCAGTTGGAGAGAAATTGTCAGTCACTATATAACACATGGGAAGAAAAGCGGCGGCGATATGATATGTCCTCTGTGTAATTCTAAAGTCAAAGAGCGGGAGTTCAGAACCCATGTGAGAAAACACTTTGTTGTACAGAGTGGCCTGTGTGGAATATGTGGAAGGAGGTTTAGGTCTATTAAATCACTCTATGTACATATAATGAAGACACACGAATCTTAATGGATGTTTTATACTTATTCCTCATCATATGGCCGCCATATGTGGCAAACGGCTCTGCGACTCTCTCGTCAAAAATAAGAAGTAGACATCCA
>CAMLLK010000132.1 GCA_946480885.1 uncultured Thermoproteales archaeon | reverse complement strand
TACTGACACATTCGGGGGGTAGCCCGACTCGCATTCTACGCCGAGGTCTTTAGTTTGAAATATTAGTACGTAATCATGTTGATTTCTAGGCTGAAGTGGCGTATTTCTTACTCTACACGTGACCTTCGCCTTTGGGTCTTTTACAGCCACTATCACAAAGTCTGTGCCTACTGGGCATTGTATATAGAACCTGGGGGCGTTAGGCCAGTAGCTGATAGTACATACACTGTTTGCGTAATAAATGCCGAACACTGTATATGTATTATTATAGTCCCAGGTGTATCTAACAGGCGGTATCTCTACTGTGTCGTTTTCTATAATTACCGTATTGTTTTTCACAAAGGCGGTGTATTTCACAGTGCCGTTTACTACAAGAGTGGTGGCGTAGGCGAAAGCCGTCAGTATTAACAATAAAAACACCGCCCGAGTAGTCACATGTCCACGAGTAAATAATTTAATAAACGTTTTGTTTTGTGTGGTCTTTAACTTACTCCATCCGTCTATAGTTGAAGCCCTGAGAGAGAGGGGGATTACAGAGCCGACTGAGCCGCAGAAGTTGGCCATACCCGAGATTTTGGCCGGCAATAACGTACTCATAATAGCACCCACAGGTAGTGGGAAGACTGAGGCTGCTATTCTGCCAATATTTTCACTCATGTTAAACATAAATACAGACAGACCAGGTATCTACATACTCTATATCACTCCACTACGTGCATTAAACAGAGATCTACTTGATAGAATAAAATGGTGGGGGGAGAGACTCGGCTTTAGAGTAGACGTTAGACATGGAGATACTGACAAAAGCGACAGACAGAGACAGAGTAAGTCTCCTCCACATGTCTTAATTACAACGCCTGAAATGTTACAAGCTATTCTAACCGGTAGAAGGCTTCTAGACCACCTCAAAGAGCTTAGGTGGGTTATCGTCGACGAAGTCCACGAATTGGCTGAAGACAAGAGAGGCGTTCAACTAAGTATTGCTTTAGAGAGGCTTAGATACTACATTGGTAGAGATGTACAAGTCGTGGGACTCTCAGCCACAGTGGGGAGTCCAGTGGAAGTGGCGAAGTTTTTAGTAGGCGAGGGTAGGCCTTTTAAAATCGTCATGGTGAGTTTTACAAGATATATGAAACTAGACGTCGTAAAGCCAAGTCCAACAGAGGTGGATATTAAAGTGGGAGAAGAGACGGGCCTATTTCCAGACGTTGTGGCGAGATTAAGGTATATAAAAGACTTGGTAGAAAAAAATAGAAGCACTTTAATTTTTGTAAATACGAGAAGTATGGCAGAGCTCCTAGGGTTTAGACTTTCATATCTATACAAAGACCTCGAAGTCGCCGTACACCACTCCTCTCTTTCTAAAATGGTGCGGCTGTCTGTAGAGGAGCGGCTAAAGAGGGGAGATCTCAAGTCTGTAATAGCCACCTCAAGTCTTGAATTAGGTATAGACATCGGACATGTAGACCTCGTTATTCAATACATCTCGCCGCACCAAGTAACACGCCTACTTCAACGCGTCGGGAGGAGTGGACATAGACTATCTGCAGTGCCTAGGGGCGTCATCATTGGCGAAGATATAAACGACGTGATGGAGGCTGTAGTCATCGTTAGAAGAGCGAGAGAGGGGCAGATAGAGCCTACACAAATTCCAAAGAAGCCCTACGATGTTTTATTAAACCAAATTGTGGCGTTCCTAATTTTAAAGCCACGTTGGAAATTAGTAGAGTTGTTGTCAATTTTTAGAAAGGCTTATCCATACCGCGATCTCCAATTGGACGAATTGAAGAGAGTTGTTAAGTTCATGAATGACCTCTATCCAAAACTCGCAGTTTATTTTGAAGACTCTGACACAGTGGCTAGGCCTAGGGGCAGAGGGTTCTATAGATATTTCTATGAGACTCTCTCTATGATTCCTGATGAGCGACAGTACGCAGTAATTAATGAAAAAACTGGCGAATTAGTTGGTACTTTAGACGAGTCTTTTGTGGCTGAGTACGGCAACGTCGGGGTGAAGTTTATATTCCGAGGCCGGCCTTGGATGATTACATCTATAGACGAAAAAAGTATTAAAGTGGTAGAGGTCTTAGACCCCTCTGGAGCTATTCCCAGCTGGGTCGGCGAAGAGATACCTGTGCCTTACGAAGTGGCGCAAGAGGTCGGGGCCTTGAGGCGGCTAGTAAAACAATGGGGGAGTTTTAGAAAAATCGTCGAGTTCTATGGCATTAGCGAAGAGACGGCGCAGTATATCTACAGAGAGTTAGAAAAACACAAAGGGCCTCTGCCTGACGACAAGACTATAGTTATTGAACAATTTAGAGATAATATTGTAATTGTACACGCCTCCTTCGGCACGTCTGTAAATAAGACGTTGAGTAAACTGCTGGGGGAGTTGTTAATTAGAAGGTTTGAGAAGGCTGTGGGCATACACCAAGACCCCTATGGCATAGTTATACAATTTTCAGAGCCGCTGGCCAACCGTTTAGTGGGAGAGGCGTTGGCCTCGCTCTCGCAGATGGAGCCGCGGGAATTGGCTGAGTTAGTAAAATCTGCCTTGATTAAATCTGGCACTTTTAAACGTAGACTCCTCCACGTGGGTAAAAGAATGGGGGCTGTTGATAAAGATGCAGATATCTACAGCGTCAGTATGTCTAAATTAGTAGAGGCCTTCAGCGGCACGCCTGTCTTTGATGAGGCGTTGAAGGAGGCCTTGGAGAAAGACCTAGATCTCGACCACACCTCTACTGTATTGACACGTCTTAGAGAAGGCGATTTAAAAATTGTCTACGTTGACTACCCCACTTATCTTGGAGAGATACTTTTTGAAAAACTGTCGCATAGGCTTGAGATTATTCCACCCGAGAGGTTGAGGCGCCTTGTACTAGACAGCACAAAGGCGAGGTTGTTGAACTACGCCATGTTGATGACATGTCTAGACTGTGGGTGGAGAGCAGTGGTGAGAGTGGGAGAGGTGACAGAAATTAAGTGTGGAAGCTGTGGCGGAAAGAACGTAGGGGTAGTGAGAACAATAAAGAGCGACAATTTTGAAAAAGAAATTAAGAGAAACGTTGAAGAGCTAAAAAAGACCTCTGAGTTGTTGAAAAAATTCGGCTGGGCAGGGCTCTACGCCCTCGCCTCTAGACTCCCTGTAGAGGCTGTGGAAAAACTACTTGAGTCTCTCGACGGAGCTGATCTCAATACGTTAACTGAGAAAATACAGTCCGCAGAGAGAGAATATCTAAAACAACGTCTTTTGGAGTAGTTCTCTGTAGTAGTTAAATAGGTCTAGTCTGTCGAAGTGTGAGAGATCTCTCTTTAAGTACTCTAAAGCTTTTTCAAAATACATCTTTTCTATATTTCCATTTCTATAAATCGTGGCAGGAGGCACGTCTCGGTCCACGAGGCCGTAGAGGTGGGTTAAATAGCCGATGTATCTACCTCCGTATATTAAAGTACCTATTGCAGTTTTTGTAAAAGCCCCTACGACTGGGCCTAGTTTTTTATAAGTCTTTGCACTATACGAGGGTTTGATTAAGCCAAGTGTATTTTTTAAATTTGAAACGGTCGTGGCAGCGCCGAAGTTTACAAAAGGCCCTACGTAGGCATCGCCGAGGTAGCCCGTGTGTTGTTTACGCACGTAACTATCTATAATAGAGTTTTTCACTTCGTCTCTCACAGATGTGTTGTAATACAGTACAGTCCCCGGCCTTATGTATGTAAACGGTAGAACTTCAGAATTGGGGCCCACCACCGCGGGGCCTTGTACGTAAGTGTATTCATACAGCTTGCCCCGTATATATATATCGCCTTTGACTTCACCTCTCAAGTCTCCCTTTATTAAATCAATTCCTAGAAGTTTTAAACGGCTAAAAACTGTAGATCGGAAGAGCGTCGTGTAGGGAAAGTGGGGGGTTGGGGGGGGGGGGGGGGGGGTGGGTTCGGGGGGGGGGGGGGGGGGGGGGGGGGGGGGGGGGGGGGGGGGGGGGGGG